>CAZVYV010000022.1:0-19207 GCA_964630985.1 uncultured Occallatibacter sp. | reverse complement strand
ACCTGGTGATCAAAGTGAACGGCGTTCGCATTGCCGCGCGCGGCGGCAACTGGGGAATGGATGACATGCTCAAGCGCGTGAGCACGGCACACCTGGAGCCCTATTTCCGCCTGCATCGCGACGCGCATGTCAACATGATCCGCAACTGGATGGGTCAGAATACGGAGGAGAGCTTTTACGCGCTGGCCGATAAATATGGGCTAATGGTGTGGAACGACTTCTGGGAATCGACGCAAACCTACAACCTGGAAGCGGAAGACCCAGCGCTGTTCCTGAAGAACGCCAGCGACACGATCCTGCGCTACCGGCACCATCCGTCGATTGTGGTGTGGTGCGGTCGCAACGAAGGCGTTCCGCAGCCGACGATCAATGAAGGCCTGGCAGAACTGGTGCGCACTCTCGACCATACGCGGTATTACACAGGCAGTTCCAACCAGGTGAATCTGCGCAACTCTGGGCCCTATCAATTCCAGCCACTCGAAACGTATTACCGGATCAATCGCGGCTTCAGCGTGGAGCTTGGGATTCCGAGCGTGCCGACACTGGAGAGCATGAAGTCGTTCATTCCTGAGCCCGACCGATGGCCCATCAGCGACACGTGGGCTTATCACGATTGGCACCAGAGCGGGAACGGCGCGGTGCAGCCATTCATGGCGCACATGGAAACTGAATTTGGCGCGCCGGTCAGCCTGGAGGACTTCGAGCGGAAGGCGCAGATGCTCGATTACGTTGGCCATCGCGCCATCTTCGAGGGATTCGCCGCACATCTGTGGCAGCCGAATTCCGCCCGGATGATCTGGATGACTCAGCCGTCGTGGCCGAGCATGGAATGGAACTTTCTGAGCTGGGACTACGATACGCAGTCGAGTTTCTACGGCACGCAAAAGGCATGCGAACCGATCCACGCGCAGCTTAATCTAACCGATGGCTCAGTAGATTTGATCAACCTGGGCGAGGCGCAATCCTTCAAGGTACGCACGCTTGTGGAGAGCCTGGATGGCAAGACGCTGAGCGATCAGACGAACCAGGTACAGGCCGCCGCAGATGATCGCACGCCTGTGGCGAAACCCGACCTACTAACGCTCGCCGCGGGACACACAGTCTTTGTGCGGCTCGAAGTGAGCGATGCGAGCGGTGCTCCAGTGAGCGACAACTTCTACTGGTGGGCCGCGGACGAGGCAAGCTATCGCGAGCTGAATTCACTTGCAGCTGCTACGCTAACGGCTTCGGCCACACCGGGAGCGGCGAACGGTGAGCGCGCGGTGACGGTGCGGATCAAGAATACGGGGGCGGCGGCGGCGCTGATGATCAAACTCACGCTGGAAGACGCCGCGACTGGACAACGCATCCTGCCTGCTTACTACAGCGACAATTACGTTTCGCTCTTGCCGGGCGAGGAACGCATGGTGAACGTGGAGTTTCCGGCCGGCGACGAGAAGCCGGAGATCGGCCTGCGTGGCTGGAACATGGCCACGCAGACGGTTGCTGTCAACTAAGGCGCGCTTCTTCTGAAATCGATTTCAATGAATGACAACGGCGGTGCGGTGTTTGCAGCCGCACGATCGGCGCAAAACGATTTCGACTGGAAGAACGATTCGGTTGCCGGTATGCGGCGTTTCTCCGCGCGCGATGCGATCGAAGAGCAGATTTGCCGCGACGCGGCCCATCTCCTGCGCCGGCTGGCGAACGACCGTGAGCGACGGTGAGGTGAATTCGGCAAGGTCGAAGTCATCGAAGCCGGCGAAAGCGAGATCGTTGGGAACACGCAAGCCAAGGCGCGAAATCGCCCCCAACACGTAACGCGTAACCAGAGTGTTCGAAGTGATGACCGCCGTTGGCGGAGTGTCCCGCTCCATCTGTGCTTTGAGGATCTGCTCTGTTATTTCTTCCGAATCGCAATCGAAGATCGGACATACTTCTAACCCAGCTTCCTGCATGGCGCGTCGATAGCCGGCAAAACGCGTGCTGATGGTGAAGAGGCTTCGGCTCAGCGCGAAGAAGGTGATGTGCCGGTGTCCGTGCTCGATGAGATGCTCGGTAATGCGGCGCGATCCGATGGCATTTTGCACGAGGACAGTGTCGATAGAGGGATCGGGCACCGGCCTGTCAAAGGCTACAACCGGGGTTTTGCCGAAGAGTGAGCGCGTAAGGCGCGATTGACGGATACGGGCCGGAATCACGAGTAATCCGTCCACATGGCGCTGCAACATCTCGTCGGCTTCCGAGTACTCGATTTCAGGATCCTCATCCGAAGTTGTGATGATGACCGAGTAGCCGTGTTCCCGTGCCACGGTGGTTACCGCGTGAGCACAGCCGGCAAAGAAGGGGTCGTAGAGATACGGAAGGATGAGGCCGATGGAATGGCTGCGCTGACCACGAAATGCGCGTGCCAGGACGTTGGGGCGGTACTTGAGCTGCTCAATCGCGGTCTGTACTCGCTGTGTGGTTTCAGAGGAGACGCGAACGGTACCGCTCAGCACTCGGGAGACGGTCATGGTGCCCACGCCGGCCAGCCGAGCTACGTCACTCATCGTGGGCTTGCGGTGTTCTACTGACACCGACGCCCGCTTCCTGGTTTTGCTTGCAGATTTACCCGCGGGAGACTTCGCCAATTCGTTCTCTCCAGGAAAAACTTGCCTCTTTACGCCCTGGCCAAACTCCCAAAAGTGAGGATTCAGAAGCCCTGCAGCTCTTCGATTTGGCTGCATTTTCGTCTTATGAACCAAGCAGCGCGAGTTGCTGTTCGCGTGACTGCATGCTTAGCGGTTAAAGCAGGACTATAACAGTCTTCGCGCGCGCGAAGCAATGAAATCGACAGGTAGCGCACACTTGCGGACGACTGGTTCCCAGCGCGGGCGTCCAGTGCCGGGAGCTATGAGCGGCGCCTCGAGCTTTTGGGTTTGGCGCGCGGCGGGCAGGTGGATTCGCGAATGACCAGTTCCGGCAGAACAGACAGCATGTGCGGAACAGAATTCTGGCCGCGAACTCGCTGCAAGAGCGCCCGGGCGGCGATGGTGCCCATTTTATGGAGCGGCTGGCGGATGGTGGTGAGGCTGGGATTGTGAAAAGCCGCGCTTTGGATGTCGTCAAAGCCCACCACGGAGATGTCTTCAGGAACGCGCAGCCCATGGTCATGCAGAGCGCGGATGGCTCCAATCGCTGCTATATCGTCGTAGCAGACGATCGCGGTGAAATCGGCTTTGTGCAGAAGCAACTCACATGCGGGCCCATATCCCAATTCCGGCGTTGAGACCTTAAGCTTCAAATCAACGGTCAACTCCGGACGAACGACGATACCAAATTCCTTGGCGACGGTCTTCAGACAGTCCCAGCGGTCCTCGGCGTCGGAGCTGTGGCTGCCGCCACGCATGAAAGCGATCTTGCGGTGACCGAGCTGGTAGAGATGGCGCAAAGTAAGTTCTGCCGCACGGCGCTGGTCGAGGACAACGTTGGTGATTCCGGGAATGTGGCGGTGCCCGGCAACCGCGACCGCGGGGATCTTGAAGCGATGCTGCAGGACTGTATCGATCAGGATGAAACCTTCGACAGAGCGCTCCATGAGCAAGCGCGGATACTCTTCAATCAAGTCGGGCTTGCGGCGATGACTGGCTGTGAGGTAGAAGTAACCTTCCTCGATGAGAGACTCCTCGACACCGGTAAGCACCAGCGCGGAATAGCTGTCGCTGAGTTCCGGCACTAAAACACCGATGGAAAAGGTTTGCCGCTTGCGAAGTGAGCGCGCGTAGAAGCTTGGCCGGTAGTCGAATTTTTCTGCCGCCGCCTTCACGCGGTCCCGCGTCTCCTGCGGAATGGCTCGCACTCCAGGTGCGTCATTCAGCACGAGCGAGATGGTTGCCGGAGACAGGTCAAGATACTCGCCAAGAATGCGCAGGCTTACGGGCTGCCCAGGCTTTGGCTCACGTCTCGATTTGGTCTTTCTGGCCATTTGTCTACTCTTCTAACAAGTTGAGCGGCTCAGGAGGAAGAACGCGGGGAAGCGGCGGCCTTATCCGTCTCGACCTCGCGGCGCTGCAGGTGGTCGTACCAAGTGAACTTGAGAATTGCCGATGTGCCCAGAACAATTGCCAGAGTGATGGCGGCGCGCTTGAGCTCCCAAATGACTATATACATAGGAAGCACGACCAGAGCGATCTGCCATACGATCCCGACTGCAACATTGAACATGTCGCGCATGAAGTCTGTGTTGCGCTTGAAGCCAGGGTCCTCGGCGAGAACTTTGCGATAGATGGGACCCCAGAGCCCCCATGGACGCACCCGCCGATAGAAATCTTTCAGAACTTCATCGTCTTCGGGCTTGGTGAGCAGCGTTCCGGCGAAGCATCCGATGAGCGACAGGACAAGCACCACTGGAAAGACGATGGAGACATCCATATTAATGGAGTGTGCGGCCAGCAGATGCTGGACCAAAGGAACTTTCGCGATGAGCGACGGCAGCGCGAGAGCGGATGCGATTCCGGCAACCATGCCCCAGAAGTAGCCGAATCCATTAAAACGCCACCAATACCACTTGAGAACATTGGAGGCAGTGTACCCGCCCCACAAACCAGAGACGATCCAGATCACGACCGAGTTGACGGAAGCAACGTTCCAGCCAATGAGGACGCCGATGACAACAACAGCAAATGAGGCAAGATAGCTGAGACGGACGTAAGTGCGAGGCGAAGCGTCGGGGCGGATATAGCGTTTGTAGATGTCATTGACGAAATATGGCGGCGCGGCATTCACGGTGGCGGCAAAGTTAGCCATGAAGGCGGCGAGCAGGCCGGCGATCAGAAAGCCGAGCAGACCGACAGGGACGAATCTGCCCAGCGCCATTGGCAGCACAAGTTCGAAGTCGAGGTTCGGTCCCATGGCGCGGAGGTCGGGGCCGAAGAAGGCCGCCGCCAGCACGGTGAGTCCAATGACGAGAAAGTAGCGCGGCGGGGTGAGCACGACGTTGACCCAGGCGCTCATCAGGGATGCTTCGCGCGGGTTCTTCGCGGAAAGGATGCGCTGCATGTCGTAATTGGGCGCAGGGCCCGCGGCGGAGATCAGCACGCCCTTAAACAAAAGCATCATGACGAAGAAACCAAACAGCTCATACTTGTCTTCGGCAATCTTGGCCGTGGCAGCCGGGAGCAAAGTCGACCAGTCGAGATTCAGGTGCCAACCGAAGAACACATTGTCCCAGCCCGCGGGCACCAGCTTATGGAGGGTGCCGGGAGCCACCTTCATCATGGCGATAACGCCGACGGCAAACGAGGCGATGGCAAGGATGAAGAACTGCACCACCTCGGTGATGACCACGCTGACCATGCCGCCTTTGATTACGTAGATCGCCGTAATGCTGATCAGGATCAGCGCGTATTCATTCGGAGAAAGATGCCAGGGAAGAAATGTGGCGGCGAATTTGCCGATTCCCTTGAAGCCATAGCTGAAAAATCCAATGATGCTGATGAATGCGTAGAGGACCACAATCAGGTGGGACAACTGCGCGCCGCGACCGGTGCCGAAGCGAGTCTTGATCCATTCCGCGCCGGTCATGACCTGCGAGCGGCGCAACCACGCCGACATGTAAACCATGAGAAAGACCTGGTTGAATGTCGGCCACAGCCACGGTATCCAGACGCTTTTGAGACCGTAGACGAACATCCAATAGACGAGCAGCATGGTGCCGCTGATGTCGAACATGCCCGAAGCGTTGGAGAGGCCCAGTACATACCACGGCATTTTGTTGCCGCCGAGGAAATACGCGGCCATGTCGCGGGAGCCGTGGTGCGATACGTAGTAGCCCACGAGCACCGTACAGATTATGTAGGTCAGAATGATGCCGACATCCAGAGCTTGCAGATGCATCGAACCCTCGAATTTACTCGTCGATCGTTTTCCGTATCTCTCGCCGCATGGCTCCGATCGCAGGCGGCAGAGTGCGGGGTCGAAATCTGTTAATGCAATTGCCCGGCCAGCAGGAAAACCAGGTTTGCCTGCCAGTTGATGGCGATCTCGTTGCTTGCATACGAGGCAGTTTCGTCGGCGTAAACCTTTTCCGGCGGCAGATCTTTCGGGAGTTTCGCCAGCACGGCATCCTGGCGGCCGGCATTCGGTCCTCCCGACATTAATCCCGGCCATGGCCCGGGTTGCTCACCCGAACCACTGGGCCGATGATGCGGATGCATGACGGAGTGCTGCCCGACTTGCGTGACCCACGAGAGCGAGAAGGTGTTGCGGCCGAGCAGATAATGCAAATCGTCACGCGCGGTATTCACAAATTCTGGATTGGGCGCGACCGCATTGGCGATCATCAGGCCGACACCATACTGCGCGGCGATTCCGTTCGAGCCCCAGACAAAATCCGATGGCTTGAGACTGACATGGTAGGGATTGGCGGCGGTACTTTCTACGATGGCGCGCGCCGCCGTCAACATTCGATTGCGAATGGCGGCTTTCACCCTGGCATCTGCACCCTTGCGCCGGGCGAGAGCGTAGGTGCCGAGCGCCATGGGGGCCATCATGCTCCAGTTTTCCGAGGCCGGCGAATCGAGAATAGGAAGATACGCGGCGTAGTTATTGAGGAAGAATTGGTGGTAGGCGGCCTCTCCCGTGGTGCGCCAAAGTTCCGCGGCTGCCCAGAGCCGCTCGTCGGAACAGTTCGAGTCGCCGTACTCGCCGGTTGTAATGCCCGGCGGATTGCGGAAGATTACATTTGGATACTGCTCGGTCCATTGCCATGCGCGACGAGCGGCATCGAGGGCTCGTGCGGCAAATTGAGGATCGTACGGTTTGTAGACGCGCGCGGCAATCGCGGCCACTGCGGCGAGGTCCGCTGTAGCGCAGGTGCTTTTGTAAGGCGCTGAGCCGGTTCCGATGACCTCGCTGGGCAGGCTGTCTTTATCGGGAGCGATGAAGCCGGGGAAGTGCGTGCTGGTTTGCTTATGCCAGGCGCCGCCATCGGTGTCCTGCATTTTGAGCATCCATTCCAGGTTCCAGCGGACTTCATTGAGGATGTCGGGAGTGCCGTTTCCAGTCTCAGGAATTTTGAGTTGAATCGATTTGAGCCGGGGCGAGTAGATTTCCCATGCCCAGAGCAGCGTCCCCGTGGCCACGCCGGAATTGACCATGTAGCGGCCGTAGTCGCCGGCGTCATGCCAGCCGCCAATGTTGTCTCGCGGTCCGGACTTGCCTGAGCTGGGATGAAATTCGCCTCGGAGGTGACAGGCCGGATGGGAATAGCCCGGAAACTCCGGTCCGAGATCGACCGCTGTTCCGCATCGTTGGCCGTAAAAGCCGCGCATGGCCAAGTACCAGGTGCGCGCAAAGACATTGCTACCGACAGAAAAGTTCCAGCTCTTCCCTACCCCCGGAATCTGGACGTAATAGCTGCCTGCGCGCCGCAACTGGGAGAAGTCTGCAGGCTGAACGGTGTCGCCTGAGAGCGGGTCGATCGCGGGCGGCCCGAGAACACCGTGAAACACTGGTTTTCCATCGCTGGAGCGCCTGATCTCAAACGTCTTAGCTGGGCTGCTCACGAGGGCGATTTTGGGGGCGCCGGGAAGGTAGCCTACCTGATCGACTTTGATTGCGAGGGTCGGATTTTCAGCTGCAAAAAGGAGGGCCGTGGGACAAAAAATGAGTCCCGCTATGCAGAGGGAGTATCGCCAGAAACGGCGGGTACGAGGAGTTCGCGGGTCTCGGTTCAAGAAAAGCGCCGTATCTTTCATTCGCTTCAGCCGCCGGGTTCGGATAGAAAGACGGATCAGTTTCTCACATCCTTATGCGCCTCGGCAACGAATTCTTGCCCCAAGCGACGGTGCGACGGAAAAACTCTTGTTGCCTTTCTCTCGGTTCCGCTATAATCGCGCTTCGTTTTCAACTGCAAAAGATTTACCCTGCAAAAACGTTTCAGCGAGCCCTTCTGCATTACTGCCGTTCTTTCGCCCCGGTTCAGAAAAGGAAGCGACCATGAAGTTCGGACACTTCGACGACCAAAACCGCGAGTATGTGATCACGCAGCCGGATACACCGCTGCCGTGGATCAATTATCTTGGCTGCCAGGAGTATTTCGGGATCATTTCCAACACCGCCGGCGGCTATTCGTTTTATCGCGACGCGCGCTTGCGGCGACTGACACGCTACCGGTACAACAACGCGCCGTGGGATTGCGGGGGCCGCTACATTTACCTGCGTGACGAAGCGTCGGGGCGATTCTGGTCGCCGAGCTGGCAGCCTACGCGGCATGCCGCGGAGGACTACAGCTGCCACCACGGCATGGGCTACACCACGATCGGCTCGACATTCGCGGGCATCGAAGCCCATACACGGTACTTTGTTCCGCTCGACGAGAACCTGGAGATCTGGCAAGTCACGGTGACCAATCGCCGATTGACGCCTGCGCGCGTCTCCGCCTTCGCCAGCGTTGAATTCTGCCTATGGGATGCGCAGGACGATGCCACGAACTTTCAGCGGAACTACAACATCGGCGAAGTGGAAGTGGTCGACGGCATCATTTATCACAAGACGGAGTATCGCGAACGGCGCGATCATTTTGCGTTCTTCGCGTGCTCTGAGCCGACTTCAGGATTCGATACGTCGCGCGATGCTTTTCTCGGACCTTACCGCGGCTGGGACAACCCTGCGGCAGTGGCCGCCGGGCAACTGACAAACTCGATTGCGCACGGCTGGGCACCAATCGGCGCTCACCAGGTGAAGCTCGACCTCGCTGCCGGAGAGTCACGGCAGATCGTCTTCATTCTTGGATACCAGGAGAACCCGAAGGACAAGAAGTTCGATCCTCCCGATTCGCAGACGATTAACAAGGAGCTGGCGAAGCCGGTAATCGCGCGATATCTCGGGGCGAGAGAGGCGAATGCAGCCTTCGATCGCCTGCATGCGCACTGGGACAAGCTTCTCGGAATCTTCCAGGTGGACACACCGGATGTACATACGAATCGCATGGTGAACATCTGGAACGCGTACCAGTGCATGGCCACATTTAATATGTCGCGCTCGGCCTCGTGGTTCGAATCGGGTATTGGCCGGGGACTCGGTTTCCGCGATTCCAACCAGGACCTGCTGGGTTTCGTGCACATGGTCCCGGCGCGAGCGCGGGAGCGGATCCTCGACCTGGCCTCAACACAACTGGAGACCGGCGGCGCCTATCATCAGTACCAACCGCTGACGAAGCGCGGCAACAACGATATTGGGGGCGGATTCAATGACGATCCGCATTGGCTCATCCTCGGCGTGGCGGCCTATCTGAAGGAGACCGGCGATTGGAGCATTCTCGACGAGGCTGCGCCGTATGACAACAAGCCCGGCACCGAAGAACCGCTTTATGAGCATTTGCATCGCAGCTTCCGCTACACGCTGGAGCGGCTTGGGCAGCATGGCTTGCCTCTGATCGGGCGCGCCGATTGGAACGATTGCCTGAACCTCAATTGCTTTTCCGACACTCCGGGCAATTCATTCCAGACCACGACGAATCGCGATGGCAAAGTGGCCGAGTCGGTGTTCATCGCAGGGCTTTTTGTACACGCTTCGCACGAACTGGCCGCGATTGCCAACCGCCATGGCCACGCCGACGACGCGTCCTGTTTCCTGACTGCAGCCGACAGAATGGAGCAGACGATTAAGGAGCACGGGTGGGACGGTGAATGGTTTTTGCGCGCCTACGACAGCTTCGGAAAGAAGGTTGGATCGAAGGAGTGCAACGAAGGCAAGATCTTCATCGAGTCGAATGGCTTCTGCGTGCTGGCGGGCATCGGGATCGATGACGGGAAAGCTGCCAAGGCTCTGGCATCCGTTCGAGAACACCTGGCGACCAAGCATGGACTCGTGGTGCATCAGCCGGCCTACACTCGCTACTATCTGCACCTGGGCGAGATTTCGTCGTACCCGCCGGGCTACAAGGAGAATGCGGGCGTCTTCTGCCACGTGAATCCCTGGGTGATGATTGCTGAAACGCTGCTGGGGCATGCCGATGAGGCATACGATTATTACCTGCGCATCAATCCTTCGGCGCGCGAAGAGATCAGCGAAGTGCATCGATGCGAGCCATATGTATATGCGCAGATGATCGCCGGCAAGGACGCGCCGGCATTCGGCGAAGCCAAGAACTCCTGGCTTACGGGAACCGCGGCGTGGAATTATTACGCCATTGCGCAGTGGATCCTGGGCGTGCGGCCTACTTATGATGGTCTCGAAATTGCTCCTGTAATTCCCACGAGCTGGCCCGGATTTGCCGCAACGCGCATCTTTCGCGGAGTGACTTACAAGATCGCCGTGGAGCGCAAGGGCGCCGGAAACAAAGTGGCGCTGACTGTCGACGGCGCGCCAATAGAAGGAGGCATCGTACCTCCTCCGGCGGATGACCGCAAAGAAGTTTCGATCACGGCGGTCGTAAGCTAGGTAAAGCAAGTCGGCGCATCTGTTCCTGCGCCAAGGAGCCGCTTTGTATTCCGCCAACGAAAAGCGCTACGACACGATGCAGTACCGCCGGTGCGGACGCAGCGGCATTCGGCTGCCCGCGATCTCATTGGGTTTGTGGCATAACTTTGGCGGCGTCGATGACTTCGAGAACTCGCGCGCCATGGTGCGGCGGGCCTTCGACCTGGGCATTACCCACTTCGACCTGGCCAACAACTACGGGCCACCGCCGGGAAGCGCGGAGAGCAACTTCGGCGAGATTCTGCGCCTCGATCTGAGACCCTATCGCGACGAATTGATCATCAGCACCAAGGCTGGCTACGATATGTGGCCCGGACCGTACGGCAACTGGGGATCGAGGAAGTATTTGCTGGCGAGCTTAGACCAGAGCCTGAAGCGTATGGGCCTGGAGTATGTTGATATCTTCTATTCACATCGTCCCGATCCCGAGACGCCGGTGGAAGAAACGATGGCAGCGCTCGATCAGGCGGTGCGCTCCGGCAAAGCTCTCTATGCCGGCATCTCCAACTACAACCCGGAGCAAGCCGCGGCGGCCATCAAGATTCTGCGTGATCTCGGGACTCCGTGCCTTATTCATCAGCCCAAATACTCGATGTTTGAACGAACGCCAGAGCGTGGCCTGCTCGATGTGCTGGGCAAGGAAGGCGTGGGCGGCATTGCATTCTGCCCGCTGGCGCAGGGATTGCTCACCGATCGGTACCTGAAGGGCATCCCGGCGGATGCTCGGGCATCGAAGCCGCACAGCTTTCTAAAAAAGCGCGACATCGATGAAGAGAAGCTCGCCAAAATCAGGGCTCTGAGCGAGCTGGCTCAGGAGCGCGGACAAACGCTGGCACAGATGGCTCTGGCATGGGTGCTGCGCGACGGGCGCATGACTTCAGCGCTCATTGGAGCCAGCCGCGTGGAACAGATCGAGCAAAACGTTGCCGCCATTGGCGACCTGGCCTTCCCGGACAAGGATCTGGCCCGAATCAACGCGATTCTGAGCAATGCCTGATGGGATTCCGCCCGAGTCCCATGCATACCCGTTTGGCGAAATAACCCGCAAGCGGTACCTTTCCCACACTTTCGTAATGGCTACTTATGGGTACCCAGGGTCCATTTGTCACTAAAAACTAGTTACCATCGTCCCACAACGACTTGTTTGGCAGCTAGTCGTAAGTTGATGCTCGCATTGAGAATTCTTCCCCGAAAGCGCGCGATAGCGGGCGATTGATGGCGGAAGGAACCTGCGAGTTCAGCTTGCGGAAGAATTGTCGAACTTGAGATTAGAACGGAAAGACTGCTGGTGTTTCCATGAGCATTTCATCACAAAAAGCGCCTCATACCGTGGGCCCAACTGTCGCATCACGAGGTTTCGACTGGAAACAAGCCGACGCCGTTGCGCCAGCACCCTTATCGGTTGCGTTGATTGGCCCCGACGAGCGAAGCCGCACGTTGGTTGCCAAGGCCCTTGCTGATACGCGCAGGGCCGTGATCAGAGAGTTCAGCTCCTATCCGCCTGAACCAGAGCATTTGCGCAGATTGTTGATGTCGTTCGACGTCGTGGCTCTTGATTTGGACAGCGACCCGGATCTGGTTCTGGAACTTGTGGAAGAAACAGGCTCGAGTGAACCAGCAGCGATCATGGTCTTTTCAGAGAGGAACGACCCGAAGCTTGCGATCCGTTTGATGCGCGCAGGGACGCGTGAATGTCTTCAACTGCCGTTGGAGCGGGGCGCGGTTGCCGGTGCTCTAGCTCGGATCACAGCTCGTATCGACGAGAGAGCTGGTGAAGCAGCGAAGCCCGAGGGAAAGAAAACCCTGGGCGGTTTGCACGTTTTTCTAGGGTCCAAGGGAGGATCGGGGGTCACAACAGTGGCCTGCAATGTCGCGATCGCCCTGGCTCAGAGGCCCGAGCACAGCATCCTGCTCATCGACCTGGCTCTTCCCATTGGCGACTGTGCGCTCTGCCTGGGAATTTCAGCGGGGTACTCGACCGAGGACGCCCTGAGGAATAGCGACCGTTTGGACGCCAGTCTTCTTCACAATCTCCTGGTCAAGCACCGGTCCGGGGTATTCGTGCTGGCGGCTCCGACCAAGGTTCCCGATATTGAGGTTTCCAAAGACGCCATCGACAAGCTGATCGCAATCGCACGTCAAGAGTTCGACTATGTGATCGTCGACGTGGGATCGAGGATCGATGTGGCGGCCAAGGTTCTGTTCGAAGACGCCTCAACGATCTACCTCGTTACCCAAACCGGCATCTCCGAGCTTCGGAATTCCAATCGCCTTATCTCACAGTTCTTCGCGGAAGGAAGCGAAAACCTTGAGGTCGTGATCAACCGGTTCGAGTCTCGCTTTCTGGAGCCGGCAAACGAAGACGTCATTACCAAGGCACTGGGAAGGCCGGTACGGTGGAAGATTCCCGATGACCAGGATGCCGCGCGCGCGTTGCAGCACGGAGACGGCGGATTTCTTGAAACGCGCACATCGCGCGTCAGCCTGGAGATGGCCAGCTCGATTAACGGACTCCCCATTCCGCAGGAAAAAATGAGAAATATCGACACTCGGACCTCGGGCACCGATTTTGCCCCGACAAGTTACGGCAATCATGAGCCGACGAGCACTGCGGTACTTCCTTCTGCAGATGCAAGCCTGGCACAAACCATCAACTGGCCGACACCGGACCCGATTACCTATGGGAGCAGGCTCACGTTTGCCCAGCTCAACGCCACAGCATCGGGTGAGGGAACGTTGGTCTACACTCCCGGGCCGGGCTACGTACTGCCGGTCGGCACGCACTCGCTGTGGGTCACGTTCACTCCGGCGGACTCCAGTGGCCACGCTCCGCAGCAGGCGTCCGTGACGATTGTTGTGACCAAGGGTGCGCCAGCCATCTCCTGGCCAACGCCTGCCAAGATCGTCTACGGCATGGAATTAGATGAAACGCAGCTGAACGCGGTGGCGCAGGTACCAGGCAAGTTTGAATATTCGCCAACGGCCGGCGAGATGCTTCCGCCGGGGATGCACACGCTTAGAGTCACCTTCACGCCCGCGGATACCGCGAACTACACCACGGCGCAGGCCACTGTGTCGTTTTCTGTCGCCAAGGCAAAGTCAGCCATCCATTGGCCCGCACCGGCTCCTGTTACGTATGGGACGCAGCTGAGCGGCGCGCAACTTTGTGCCCGGGCGTCGGTTCCGGGATCGTTCGAATACAAGCCTGATTTGGGGGCAGCGCTTGCGGCCGGAGAACACGAACTGACGGTGGTCTTCACCCCCGCGGATACATTGGGCTACTCCATATCGCAAAGCGCGGTTTCACTAAAAGTGGCGAAGGCTACGCCGGCCGTGAAGTGGGCGGCACCTGAGCCGGTTGCTCACGACGTTGCTCTCAGCGCCACTCAGCTCAATGCCGTAGCAGCAGTCCCTGGATCCTTTACGTATACGCCGGGGGCGGGCGAAAAACTGGCGCCGGGAGCGCATGAGCTTTCGGCAGTCTTTACTCCGACGGACACATTGAATTACACAACGGTGAGCGCAACCGTTTCGCTCACGGTTACCGAAAAGCTACCGGCGCTGATCACCTGGCCGGCTCCCGCCGCGATTTCGTACGGCACCGCGCTGAGCGCCGTTCAGTTGAATGCCACGGCATCGGTCCCCGGAACATTTGTCTACACGCCTTCAGCGGGTCACGTGCTGGCGCCGGGAAAGTACACCCTATCTGCATCATTTATTCCGTCGAAGACTGAAAAATACGGCAAGGCACAAGCGACGGTCGAGCTTGAAGTAGAAGGCACTCCATACGGCGTTTCAATGCCAAACCCGGCCGCAGAACCACCGGCTCCGCGGCCATTCACAGCCCCCGACTTTACCCCCGCGGAATCGAACCAGGCGGATGGGCCACATGAGCAACCTGCCGCCGATACAGGGCCGCGAGAAACACGCACCTATAAAGGTGCGGTCTACGAGAAAGGTGAGGACGGTAAATGGCATCTCCAGAAGAACTAACTCCACTGCTCCCTGATACGCTTCCCGAGGATTTCGGCGAGTGGGATGGCGAGGCTTCCTCAGAGCCGTCGCCGATTAAGCCCGGCGAATGGGAGGCATGGGAAGCTACTCATTCATTGGGCGAGACCAAAAGTCCGCATGGGCAATCCTCTGACCGTGATTCAACCGCAGCGCCACCGCCAGAAAAGCCGCGTGCATCGAGTTCTGCCCCGTCAGCACCAGCCCCTGCTGCCCCACAAAAGCATTTCGTCGAGTGGGATGGCGAAGCCCCTGCTCCTACACCCAAGCCTGTGGATCTGAGCGAATGGGAAGCGTGGGAAGCCACGCAGTCCTCAGGCAATGGTCAGAAGCCGGCGAAGCAAAATGGCGATTATGTAGCAAGCTTGTCACCGGTCGTGGAGAAGCCGCGTGTTTCCAGTTCGGTTCCACCCGCACCGTTCACAGTCAAGCAGCAGGTGTTGACCACCAAGCCGTCGAATGGGACCAATGGATCCAACGGCCATGCTGCAAACAGACCAGAGGCCATTCGTTCGAGAAGAGAAGTTGCGGTGACGCCGGGCCTGCCAAAGCCAGCTGCAGCCAATGGAAAGCTTCACTCACTCGAATCCGCGAAGACTTTGCAACGCGAAGATGACCGGGCTCTCTTCCAAGCATTTTCAGAGAAGACTGTCGAAGTTGCAGACAAGCCGAAGACGGCAAAAAACAAATGGATGATCATTGCGCCTGTCAGCGGCGGATCCGTTCTGGTTCTGCTGGCCCTGTCGTTTCTGATGTTCCATCATGGAGCGAAGCCCGCGGCGAAACCAGCCGTCGAGGCACCTTCGCAAGGAACCGAGACGCAAATTGAGACAGATCCATCGAATGCGCCGGAGAATGCACCCGCAGCTCAGACCCAGCCCGCGGCAACGGCTGCAAAACAACCGGCGGCCGACACTCAGGCCACCAATGGGCCGGCTGGAGAGAAGCCGGCGCCCGGCCTGACGAAAAAGCAGTCTAAAATGATGGACGATCAACTCACAGCGCCAACCGTAATTCCGCAGGGAACTGGGAAGCAAGACGCGGAGAATGCGCCTCCCCCGGTGAACTTTGGTTCGAGCGGCCCGGATGGCCTGGGCGGCGCGAACGCGAACGACGGCGTGTTGAATGGACGCACACAGCCTGCGGTCAAGGTTGTATCGTCGAGACCGTTTGCCATTTCATCGGGCGTTGCGACAGGAATGCTGATTCGGCAGACGCCGCCGGTCTATCCAACCATTGCGAAAGCGGCCCGCGTCTCCGGTACCGTTGTGCTGCATGCAACGATTGCCAAGAACGGAACAATTAAGGATCTGCACGTTGTGAGCGGTTCGCCGATGCTGCAGCAGGCGGCCATCGATGCCGTGCGGACCTGGCGCTACAAGCCTTACCAGCTCAGCAATGAGCCGGTCGAGGTCGATACGACGATCAGCGTTGTCTTCACGCTTGGCAAGTGATCTGCTGAGGCACGAACCTCGCCCGATCGCCGAATGCTTCCATTCGGAATGCCTCGCGGTAGTCCGCGCAAATCCCCGCAGAGAAGATCCCCTGTCGCCTTGTGAGCTGCGCCTGATTTGAGCTGTCGAGCGAGTAAGTCCGTCGACCCAAGACAAATTTTACAAATTCATTTTGGCCGTTTCGGCTACGAGCAGGTCCAGGTGACCTGGCCGGAGATCGTGACGCTGCCTGGATCCTGCAAACCTTCGAACTGGAACGAGCCGGAGGCGTCGGGCTTCACGATCAGTGTCCCCACGTTGGTTGGAAACGCGAAGATATGAGTGTCCTGGGAGCCGGGTGGGGTGTCCGCATCCATCTGCGTCGCGGTCAAGCCGGAGCCCGTGTATGTGCCGGGACCGTGATAAGGCCAGACAGCGGCATCGGTCGAAAAGTTGTGGCCACCGCCGACGGAGCCCGGATTGCCACCCGGATCCTGCGGTGGTATCGGCACATAGAACATCGCACCGCCCGTGCCGCCAGTCTGCCCCGTTCCGCCCCTGGCTACGTCGGCACAAGTGTGGACTGGCAGGCGAGCGTCATAGGCACCGGTGAATGTCAGGCCTCCAGTGATCGTTACGGTCGCGTGCAGAACTGCCACATTCGGCAAGTTCGCGCCGAGCGTTCCTTGTGCGGGCACGATCGCCGACACCATCAGGACCAAGACTGCGACCGATGATCGACCCGCGAAAATCTGCCGGGCAATCGCGAGGTCCATAAATGCCTCCCCATGCCAAGACGGGCTGAGCCGTCCCGCTTTCGTTGATACAAAACTATATAGTCTGAGACGATCAGGCGGAGCGGAACACGATCGAGAAATGACTCACACGGTTTTGGACAAAGCCACGCGCACCGACGTGCAAACACGATCTCCTGGGAATATGGCTAGCTCTCGTTCTTGGCGCTGCCAACAAGAAGTTCGAATTCCGGGTCGCCGTGGAGACTGGCAAGATCAGGATCGCGAGACATCCACGCAAGGTTGTGGTAACCGTGTTCCCTGGCCTTTTTCAGCATGGCCAGCGCCTCCTGTTTCTGTGAAAGGAGGCCGTAGACACAGGCGGCATTGAACAGGATGTTCGAGTCATCGGGGCGCAAGACAATGGCTCGCTTTAATTCCACAGTCGCTCGGTCCACTTCTCCAAACCCAGCGTAATTCGAGGCAAGCAGGATCCGCGCGCGGACGTCTTCAGGGACCATTTCCAATTGTTGTTCAAGAACGCGCGTATGGCGTTGGCGGATCTCGCGGGCGGCTTCGGTCTGCCCAATGTTTTCCAAGGCATTGGCAATTGGGATGTATAGGTTGTAATCATCGGCGTTTGCTGCGAGTGCGCGCTCGACGAGAGAGCCGGCCTCCTGGAAGCGGCCCGAAGCAAAATAAGACCGCGCCAAAACGTTATAGGCGCCCGGACAATCGGCCTTGCGCTCAATGGCCATTCGAGCGTACTCGATCGCTTCTCCATATTTCTTTTGCGCGTAAAAGAGCAATCCTCGAGCAACCAGCACCTCTGCGAGATGGGGGTCCAATTTCAAGGCGCGCTCACACGCTGCCAGCCCTTTATCGATCCAACGGGGTTCAGGGTCATGCCATCCATGAATCATCGCGCAGGCGTGTGCGATGCCCGCATGAGCCAAGGCAAAATCGGGGTCGAGCATGATGGCAAGATCAAACATCTGCAGCGCGAATTCCAGATCAGGACGGGTCTCGCGACGAGCGTAGCTGCGGCCTCGCAGATAGGCGTCGTACGCCTGCGTATTCTCGGTCGGCTTGCGAGCAATTGCCTTTTCTTCCTGCGGGGAGAGAGTGATGCGAAGGGCTTGCGTGATGCTGCGGGCGATCTCGTCCTGTACTTCGAACACATCCTTTAATTCCCGATCGAATCGTTCGGCCCACGCAGAGTGGCCAGTGTGCGTCTCAACGAGTTGCGCGGTGATGCGAAGGCGGCTGCCGGCGCGGCGCAGGCTGCCGCCCAACACATATGTCGCGCTCAATTCGTGTCCTACCTGGGGACCGGTGACAGCCTTGTCGCGATACGCGAGTACGGCGGCGCGCGGGAAGACGCGCAACTCCTCGATCTTGGAAAGCTCAGTGATGACGTCCTCGGTCATGCCGTCGCGCAAATATTCATCTTCCTTGTCGCCGCTCAGGTTCTCAAAGTAGAGAACCGCGACCGATTTCTCAGCAATCGGCGCGGCTTTGGATGCGCTCGCAGCCGCACCGCCCTTCGTTGTCCCTTGCCTGTCGGCGGAATCATGGTCGCGCTTGAGGCGCTTCAGGTCGGCTTTCATCTCCGTTGCTGTTTGATAGCGGAGATCGCGATCCTTCTCGAGCGCTTTGCTGATGATTTCTTCCAGCTTCGGTGGCAGGGCAGGGTTAAGACGGGTCGGAGGAATCGGGACCCGGTCGAGTATCGCCTGGAAGATCACACCAGCGGATTCGCCTTGAAACGGCAGGGCGCCCGTCGCCATTTCATAGAGGACGACGCCGAAGCTGAATAAATCGCTGCGTCCGTCGAGCTCTTTGGCGCGCACCTGCTCTGGAGACATGTAGGCAACCGTGCCGAGCGTAGAACCGGGACTGGTGAGATGATCCTCGTCCACCGACGCCGTTCGCGTGTCAGCACCGGCAGCGTTGCTTGAAGAACTCGCCGTAACCATGACCTTCGCCAGACCGAAGTCCAGAATCTTGGCATGGCCACGCTTGGTGACAAAGATGTTGGCAGGCTTGATGTCGCGGTGGACGATGCTTTCCGAGTGGGCTGCGTCGAGTGCGTCCGCAATCTCGATGGCCAGCGACAGAATCAACTCCGTCTCCATCGGTCGCCCACCGATACAGTGCTTCAGTGTCGTCCCGTCAAGAAACTCCATGGCGATGAAAGCTTCGCCGTGCTGGTCGTCAATTTCGTGGATGGTGCAGATGGTGGGATGATTCAGTGCTGAGGCAGCCTTGGCTTCGCGCTGAAAACGGCTGAGGGCCTGCGGATCCCTGGCTACGTCGACGGGCAGGAACTTGAGAGCCACAAAGCGACTGAGTTTGACATCCTCGGCCTTATAAACCACACCCATCCCGCCGCCGCCCAGTTTCTCGACGATTCGATAATGCGAGATGGTTTGGCCGATCATGGAGTCACTCCATAGCAGGCTAGCAAGGCATCGATCACTTGTTTCTTGAACTCCCCCGGTGGTTCCAGGCTCGGATTCTCCGTGTTCTTCAATTCAATGTATTTTGGTGCGTCTTGCTCATAATATATGGCTGACAGACCGC
>CAZVYV010000021.1:0-19603 GCA_964630985.1 uncultured Occallatibacter sp. | reverse complement strand
GTGGGCATGATGGCCGAGGGCGCGGGCTTTGAGGTTCATGACATCGGCGTGGATCAGAGTCTCGAGAAGTTCATGGCCGCCGCCGAAAAATGCAAGCCGAACATCATCGGCATGAGCGCGCTGCTCACCACGACCATGATGTATATGAAGACCGTGATTGAGGGCTTCCATCAGGCCGGCCGAACCGACATCAAGATGGCGGTAGGCGGCGCTCCCATCAGCCAGATGTTTGCCGACGAAATCGGCGCCGACGGGTACGGAGCCAATGCATCCGCGGCGGTGGATTTGTTCCTGCGCCTCGCAGGGCAGGCGTGACACCAATGGCGACTTACAAGATCCTCTATTGGCAGGAAATCCCGACTCAAATCAAAGCAGATGACGGGATTGACGATGTGACCGTGCAGTTGGACGGACGATTCATGGAGCAAATCGATCGCCTTGCAGCGATGCGCGGATTGCAGTCAGCTGATGACTACCTGGCGCAATGGAAGTGGAGCGACGAACAGGAGCGCGAGGGGTCCGCGCAGGATGTCGCAGATGCGCTGAAAGCAGAGCTCGAGGCGAAGGGATGGTAGGCACTTCCCGAAAATGGCCGTCAACCTAATCATCAACGGACAATCGACCGAGGCCGACGCGGCCCTTTCTCTCTTCGACCAGGCAGAAGCCTTGGGCATCGACGTGCCCACGTCTTGCCGCAAGCAAGGCAAATGCAAGGAATGCATGGTCGAGGTCGTCCAAGGCATGGACGCACTGTCCCCGATGACTGAGGCCGAGCGTCATCTGAAGGGAAATTTTCGCCTCTCCTGCCAGACCTTCGTCACCGGCACCAGCGGACAGGTTCGTTGCCACACCATGCGCCGCGGACACATGCGCATCGAGCGACAGGCGTATGGACTGCCTGGGTCCGGTCAGGCGTTCGCACTCGATCCAGCTGTCACTCGCGACGGCGACCGCATCCTCATCGACGGAGTCGAAATCGAGCGATCCACCGGGCCGATTCATGGCATCGCCATGGACCTGGGAACAACGACCGCGGTCGTGCGCCTGCTCGACCTGGAAAGCGGCGAGCTGGTTGCCGACACATCCTTTGAAAATCCGCAGCGCTTCGGCGGCTCGGAGATCATGTCGCGCATCGCCTACGACACCAGCCATCCGGGAAGGCTCCTGATGCGAACGTTGGCCGGATACCTGAGCCATGCCATCGAAAAATTTCCCGTTGACCCAAAAACAATTTACGAAATGGTGGTGGTTGGCAACTCCACCATGCGCGATCTTTTCTTCCGGCAGAATGTCTACACCATCGGCCAGACGCCGTACCGCTCGATTACCGAGATTGAATTGGCTGAGGGCAAGCGCACGACCACCAGTCTGGTCGAATCCGGCCTGCGCAGCCTTTTGCCGATTCATCCCAAAGCGCGCGTCTATGGCGCTCCCATCATAAGCGGCCACGTTGGAGCCGATGCTGCCGCCTGCATGCTGGCCGCCGATCTGGCGCACGAAGAGCGCCTCATCGCGATCATGGACATTGGCACCAATACTGAGCTGGTCGTGGGAAACAAGGATCGGCTTCTCGCGGCATCTTGCCCTGCGGGGCCGGCTTTTGAAGGCGGAGCCATCGCCTGCGGAATGCCCGCTCTGGACGGCGCCGTTGAGGAAGTGGCGATCGATGATGATGGCAAATTCAAGCTGCGCGTCATCGGCGACGTTGCGCCGGAAGGAATCTGCGGATCGGGCCTTGTGGATCTGCTGAGCGAGTTGTTGCGCACCGGCCGCATGAACGAGCGAGGACGATTTGAAGACGACCTGCACCGCATCGATCTATGCCACGGCGCCAATCGCGACGTTTATCTTCTCGAGAGCGACGTGAATGAGCTGGCTCAGGCCAAGGGCGCAAACGTCGCCGGTCTGCACGTAGTTTTCAGCACGTACGGCATCGAATTTGACGATATCGGCGTCTTTTATCTCGCCGGTGGCTTTGGGCGGCATCTCAACGTCGAATCCTCGCTGCGCATCGGGCTGGTGCCCAGCCTCGCGCCGGAAAAATTCGTCAGGGCCGGCAATCTTGCCATTGAGGGCGCAACGATCGCGCTGCTTTCGAAAACCAAACGCCAGGAACTGGAGGAGTTGGTAAAGAGGGTGCAACATTGCAGGCTTGAAACCCACCCAAACTTCTTCGATTTCTTCGTCGAGGGTTGCCAGTTCAAAGCCGTGGAGCCGATTCCATGCGTCAAGTAGCCGAGTCCATCGAAATCGCGGACGCGCTCGCCGGCGTGGACGTCCCGCAGCAGGAATTTACGAGGCTGCTCGGCTACCCTCGCGGCTTTGCGATCGAAGGGCGCGCGCTCGAACTGGCCGATTGGGCGCGGGCCTGGTACGCCGAACATGGCCGTCCGTGGTTTTACGCGCGCCAAGTCGAGAGCCTTGAATTTGAGAGCGGCGCCGCCGCGGGCGGCAACGCGTCTCGTCGCGACCTGATCAAAATTGATGGCATTTCTTTCAAAAGCAAACGCCTGCACAACGCATTCGAGCAGGCCGGGGCGCACAGCGCAGTTGTGGTTGCCGTGGGCGCTGGCCCTGAAGCTGAGGAAGAAGCCCGTCGGCTCTGGAAGGAAGAAAAGCCTGACGAGTACTTCTTCCTTGAGATGTATGCTTCCGCGGTCGTTGAGCAATTGACCACGATTGCCGGTGCCCGCCTTTGCGATTGGGCGGAACAGCGCGGCATGGCAGTGCTTCCTCACTCCAGCCCCGGCTACCCCGATTGGGACGTAGCCGAACAGCCGCGCCTTCTCGAATTAATCAGGCAGACGCGGAGCGAGCAGTTCCCTTCCCGCGTGGACGCGTTTGACTCCGGCATGCTGCGCCCCAAGAAGACGCAACTCGCGGTTTTCGGCGTGACGCGCCACAGGGACCGACTGCAACGGCTTACCAGCCTGGTCCCATGCGAGAGCTGCTCGTTTGGACCTTGCCAGTACAGGCGCGCGCCCTACAAACGCGCACCGCGGACAACCGCCGAGCCGCTGCCGGCGCCGGCCTCTGTGCTCGACGCTGCTGCGCAGTACACCGTGAATCGGAAAGCTCTGCAACGATGGGCCGATGAACGCCTCGCGATCGCGCCCCAATCCGACGGGTCGATGGTCGCCACATTCCGCTACGACGGAACCACCTGCACCAACATGGGTCGCCCGCTCAGCTTCATCTACAAAGTGAAGCTGGGCTCGCGCGCCGACGAGTATCCAATACTGGACGAACGTTGCACCCCGGCCGAAGGCGATACCGGCCACGAGTCGATGTGCAAATTCGTCGAGGATCCCGATCGCCTGATGTCCGCGATTGACAGTGAAAAGCCTTTAATCGGACAGAGTCTGAATGAGGTCATCAAGTGGCGGCGCGAACCGAACGGCGCCGGCTGCTACTGCGAGGCGCAAAGCCGAAATCACAAGTGGGGCCTGGTTCTCGAAACCATTCACTACGCTCTGGTACAAAAGGAATTGAGCGGAGAGACGGAGAACTCATGAAAAAGCTTTTGCATGAAGAAGTGCTGGAACGGCCTCTACTCGGCGACGGTGCGATGGGCACGCAACTCATGATTGCCGGCTTGGAACAGGGCAACTGCGGCGAGGCTTGGAACCTGGCGCAACCCGAGCGCGTTCTTGCCATCCAGCGCCGTTATGCCGAAGCCGGCTCCGACTGCATCATCACCAATACCTTCGGCGGGTCGCGCATCATGCTCAACCGCCATGGCCAATCGGAGAACGTTCCCGAAATCAACAAGGCTGCAGTCGAGATCGCGCGCCAGGCATTCGGAAGCAAAGATGGATACGTGCTCGGCGACATTGGCCCCTTCGGCGGCTTGCTCGAACCCTTCGGCGATTTCACAATCGCCCAGGTGCAAAGCGCCTTTGAAGAGCAGGCGGCTGCGTTGGTCGCGGGCGGCGCCGACGCCATCATCATCGAAACCCAGACATCGCTCGAAGAACTCTCCATCGGCATTGAGGCGGCACGGAAGGCGGGCGCAAAGTGCATCATCGGATCCATGGCCTATGACGTCACCCTCGACGGCTCCACTTTTCGCACCATGATGGGCATTGAACCGGAACGGGCCGCCGAATTCATGGAGGAAAGCGGCGCGCATATCGTCGCCCTCAACTGCGGGACGGGAATGGATATGCCGCACGCGCTGCTTGCTGTCGAGCGATATAAGAGTGCGACCAAGCTGCCCGTGATGGTCCAGCCAAATGGCGGAAAGCCCCGGTTGGTGAATATGAAGATTCTGTACGACGAGACGCCGGAACAGATGGTTAAGGGCCTCCTCCCGCTGCTCGAGGCGGGTACGAACATCATCGGCGCCTGCTGCGGCAGCACGCCCGAGCATATCCGCGAATTCAGAAAAGTCATGGACGCATTTCTCGAACGAAAAGGCATTGAACCTCTGGGGGCACAGCGTGAAAGTCAAAGTTTGTGATGTAAATGCGGATGCTGAAAACAAGCTTCCCGCCAAAACAGAAGACAAATCCGGCATCGGCGTGCATTACATCGACGCCTATATCAAGCCCATGAACGCCAAGCTTGAAGATGGCACAGCGGTGCGATGCAAGCGCCGCGGCTTGAAGATCACCCTCACCGCTGGCACGAAGAAAGGCGAAGGACTGATGCGCCGCCTCGACGTGAGCCCTGACCCGGTTGTGATGCTGCGTGCCGCCCTCGATGAAGCGGCCAAGGCCGCAGGCGTCGAACTCACTGTGGAAGACGGCGCGATCTTTCTGGCGCTTTAAGCATCGCCGCTCGGCCCCCTCCTTCGGAGCCGTGAATTGCATGGAAAAAATTGAAAACCGTCCAAAATGGGCGTTTTCCCTCGCCCCAGGCATTTGTGCAACTTTCCTTCGGCCTGATCCGTCTGTGCAATAGCGTGCCCACTGGCGCGTAACGTTGATTTGCGCCTCACTGAACTCCGATTTCTGTCCCCTGCCGTGAAATCAGGCGACAGCCGCGCATGCTGGAATGCATCTCAGTTAAGAGACCCGTCGATCCAGGGAGATGCCTTGTGCATCCCGCCCACCAATTCAAATATGAGAAAATGTCCCTATCAAACTGAGCGCTCATAACCGGAAATAAGCGAAGAAGAAGGCGATGGACCAACCTCTTTCTGTTTCAAATTCTGACCTTGGGCAGCCGCCCGTAGACTCGACAAAAAAACGCCGCCACCTGTGGATCTGGGTGATCATTCTGCTGCTGTTTGTGCTCCTGTTTGTATGGGTGTGGAAACAGCATGGCACCAGCGCCGCTCCAGCCGGCGGAGGCCGCGGCGCCGCAATGGGCGGAACGGTGCCAGTCACTGTCGCCACCGCGACCAAAGGCAGCATCGGCGTCTATCTGGATGCCATCGGCACCGTCACGCCGACATACACCGACAACATTACGGCGCAGGTCACAGGCGTGATTACCGCCGTCCACTACCGCGAGGGTCAGGACGTTCGCAAAGGTGACGCGCTCATCGATATCGATCCCCGGCCCTATGAGGCACAGCTTGCCCAGGCCAAAGGCGCCCTTGACCGCGACCAGAATTTGCTCGCCGAAGCGCAGATGGATCTAACGCGCTACCAGGACGCCTGGGCCAAGAATGCCATTCCGCGACAAACGCTGGAAGATCAGGAAAAACTTGTTCTCCAGGATCAGGGAACGGTGCAGAACGACCAGGGCACCGTCCAATACGACGAGGTCCAGGTAGCGTTCTGTCACATCACGTCTCCGATCGACGGTCGGGCTGGGCTGCGTCAGGTTGATCCCGGCAATCTGGTCACGGCCAACTCCGCCACCCCGCTTGTGGTGGTTGCGCAGATTCATCCCATCACCGTGATCTTCTCGCCGGCTGAAGATAGCTTGCCCCAAATCGTGAAGCAAATGCACACCGGCAAAGCTCTCGAGACCGACGCATATGACCGCACGCAGCAGACGTTGCTGGCCAAAGGAAAATTGATCACCATTGACAACCTGATCGACACCGTCACGGGAACCGTCAAGATGCGCGCCCAATTCGACAACTCGAATGGCCTGCTCTTCCCCAACCAGTTCGTCAACATCCGCCTGCTGGTCAAGACGCTCGATAATCAGACTCTCATTCCCTCCTCTGCGGTTCAGCACAATGGTGCGAATGATTTCGTTTACCTGATCCAGAAGAACAAAGCAGTCATGCGAAACGTGAAGTCGGGAATCTCGGATCAGGGAAACACCGCTGTCACGGGAATCAATCCCGGTGACGTGGTGGCCAACAGCAGCTTTCAGAAGTTGGTCAACGGGTCGACCATCTCCATCTCCAAGGTCGTAATTCCGGCCACATCCTCCGATACGACCGAGGCTGCTCCATGAGCCCATCTCGGCCATTCATTCTGCGGCCGGTTGCTACCTCGCTGCTGATGGCCGCAATTCTCCTGGCTGGGCTGGTCGCCTTTTTTCAGCTCCCTGTGTCGGCCCTGCCGGAAGTGGACTACCCGACTATTCAGGTGGTCACCTTCTATCCCGGAGCCAGCCCGGACGTCGTTGCAACCACAATTACTGCGCCCTTGGAACGCCAGTTCGGCGAAATGCAGGGCCTCAGCCAGATGACTTCGACCAGCGCTGGCGGAGTCTCGGTCATCGTCCTCCAGTTCGGTCTCACGCTCTCGCTCGACGTCGGCGAGGAAGAAGTGCAGTCGGCGATCAACGGCGGTCAGACATTTCTGCCGTCCGATCTCCCCGTCCCGCCCGTCTACACCAAGACCAATCCGGCTGACGCTCCGATTCTCACTCTGGCAATCACCTCTGACTCCCTGCCCCTCTCGCAGGTTGAGGACATGGTTGACACGCGTCTCGCGCCTAAGCTCTCGCAGTTGGCCGGCGTAGGCCTGGTCTCGATCAGCGGCGGCCAAAAGCCCGCGGTCCGAATTCAGGTGAACCCCGTCGCATTATCCGCCTACGGCTTGAACATGGAGGACATGCGTTCGGCTCTGACGCAGGCCAGCGTCAACTCCGCCAAGGGCAACTTTGATGGTCCGCGCCAGGACTACCAGATCGACGCCAATGACCAGATCAGCACTGCCGACGACTACAAGAATGTGGTCGTCGCCTACAGCAACGGCGCGCCGATCTTCGTCAAGGATGTCGCCGATGTCGTCAATGGTGTCGAGAACACCAAGCAGGCAGCGTGGATGAATCTCACGCCTGCGGTCATTCTCAATATCCAGCGGCAACCAGGCGCCAACACCATCACCGTTGTCAACTCCATTCAGAAGGTTTTGCCTCAACTCGAGGCCAATCTGCCCGCCGGCATCAAGGTCACGACCCTGACCGATATGACCACGAGCATTAATGCGTCAGTGCACGACGTAATGTTCGAGCTGGGGCTCGTTGTGGTGTTGGTTGTGATGGTCATCTTCCTGTTCCTGCGCAGCTGGCGGGCAACCATCATTCCCACCGTGGCCGTGCCGCTTTCTCTCATCGGCACGTGCGCCGTCATGTATCTGCTCGGCTACTCGCTGGACAATCTTTCTCTCATGGCGCTCACCATCTCCACCGGATTCGTGGTTGACGACGCCATCGTGATGATCGAAAACATCAACCGCTTCCTTGAAGAAGGCATGCCGCCGCTCGAAGCCGCGCTCACCGGCGCCGGTCAGATCGGATTCACGATCGTTTCACTGACCGTTTCGCTGATCGCCGTGCTCATCCCGCTGCTGTTCATGGGCGACGTGGTGGGCCGTCTCTTTCGCGAGTTTGCAGTCACGCTGGCCGTCACCATCGTCATTTCAGCAGTGGTTTCGCTCACCCTCACTCCCATGATGTGCTCGCGCATCCTTCGCCACGACCCGAAGCACCAGGAGGGCCGCTTCTACCAGGCGTCGGAACGCATGTTCAACAAGCTCATCGATTTTTACGGGCGCACGCTGCGCGTGGTGCTGCGTTACCAGACCTTCACCCTGTTGGTCGCCGTGGCCACGCTTATACTCACCATCATCCTCTATATTACGATCCCCAAAGGATTCTTCCCCGTCCAGGACACAGGCGTCATTCAGGGCATCTCGCAGGCGTCGCAATCCATATCCTTCGACGCCATGAGCGAGAAGCAGCAGGAACTGGCGAAGATCATTTTGAAAGATCCCGCCGTCGAAAGCTTGTCGTCGTTCATCGGCGCCGACGGCATCAACACAACGCTCAATAGCGGCCGCATCTCCATCAACCTGAAACCCATCAATCAGCGAGTCGGCGCCTCCGATGTCATCCGCCGCCTGCAGCAAAACTTGGCCCAGGTCCACGGTATGCACCTTTATATGCAGCCCGTGCAGGACATCACGGTAGACGACCGCGTCAGCCGCACGCAGTATCAATACACGCTTGAAGATCCCGACACAGACGAGTTGAATGAGTGGAGCAACAAATTCGTGGCGCAGTTACAGAAGCTGCCTGAACTCGAAGACGTTGCTACGGATCAGCAAACCGGCGCGCGCGCCATCCAGCTGGCTATTGACCGCGTCACTGCGTCCAGGTTGGGAATCGCGCCAACCACAATCGACAATACCCTCTATGACGCCTACGGACAGCGCGAAATCAGCACGCTCTACACGCAGCTGAATCAATATCACGTGATTCTGGAAACTCAGCCGGAGTGGCAAAAGGATCCCAAAAAGCTGGGCGATCTTTACATTCAGTCCAGCGCTTCATCGGGCGCGACAGGCGCCGGCGCGGCCACTTCGTTCTCTTCTTCGGCCTCATCGTCGGCTGGATCGAACGCGCTCACGTCTTCCGTGCGCTACACGCCGTCGTCGGAGGTCTTGACCTCGCCGGCTACGGTTCTTAACGGCGGCACGGGGACCGGATCGACGTCGAACCTCAAATCTTCTTCCTCGGGCTCCAATGCTATTCCGCTCAGCGCCTTCACACAGGTGAGCAACATAACGGAGGCCCTGTCCATCAATCACCAGGGACAGTTCCCTTCCGTCACGGTGTCATTCAACCTCGCGCCCAACGCTTCGCTGGGAACCGCGATAAGCGACATTGAGAAGACGGCGAAAAACCTTAACTTCCCGGCCAGCTTGCAAGCCGGTTTCCAGGGCACAGCCGCGTCGTTCGAGAATTCTCTCTCCAATGAACCGCTCCTCATTCTCGCCGCTCTGGTGGCGGTCTACATCGTTCTTGGCGTCCTCTACGAGAGTTTCATCCACCCCATTACAATTCTTTCCACTCTGCCCTCTGCCGGCGTCGGCGCATTGCTCGCGCTGATCATCTTCCGCCAGGATCTCAGCGTCGTGGGAATCATCGGCATCATTCTCCTTATCGGTATCGTGAAGAAAAACGGCATTCTGATTGTGGACTTCGCGCTGGAGGCCGAGCGCAAGCATGGCAAGGATTCGACCGAAGCCATTTACGAAGCCAGCATGTTGCGCTTCCGCCCCATCATGATGACCACCATGGCCGCATTGCTCGCCGGGATTCCGCTGGCGGCAGGAACCGGCCTCGGCTCGGAGCTGCGCCGGCCGCTCGGCATCGCCATGGTCGGCGGGTTGTTGCTGAGCCAGTTGCTTACCCTTTACACCACGCCTGTCATTTACATCTTCTTTGACCGGCTCGCTGAGCGCGTCAAGGGCCGGCGTCTTTCGCGATTGCCCGCGGAATTCGAACCGCGGCCAGGTGCAGAGAACGCATGAACCTTTCGGCCCCATTCATCCGGCGGCCCGTGGGCACCACGTTGCTCACCGTCGCCGTCGGCATTGTCGGAGCGGTCGCCTTCGTGGTGTTGCCTGTGGCTCCGCTGCCGCAGGTGGATTTTCCCACCATCAGCGTCTCCGCCGGCTTGCCCGGCGCCAGCGCGCAGATTATGGCGGCCTCGGTAGCCACGCCGCTGGAGCGACAGTTCAGCCATATTGCCGGCATCACCGAGATGACCTCGTCGAGTTCGCTGGGGTCGACAAGCGTGACCATGCAATTCGATCTGAGCCGGAATATCGACGGAGCGGCGCGAGACGTGCAGGCGGCCATCAACGCGGCCCGCACCTATCTGCCGGTGAATCTGCCTTCCAATCCTTCCTACCGCAAGATCAATCCGGCCGATTCGCCCATCATGATCATCAGCCTCACCTCCAACAAATACCAGGTGACGAAGCTCTATGATCTTGCCTCCACCATCCTTGAGCAAAAGCTCTCGCAGATTCAGGGCGTCGGGCAGGTGGGAGTGCAGGGCGGCGGAACGCCTTCGGTGCGCGTCGAAGTCAATCCCACCAAGCTGGAGAGTTTCGGCCTCACTCTCGGCTCCGTGCAATCGGTGCTCAGCCTGCAAAACTCGCATTCGCCGAGGGGTCAGCTTTCCAACAGCGGGATCACCGAAGACATCATTACCAACGACCAGATCTCCGAGGCTGCCGACTATAAGCCTCTGATCATCGGGTATCACAACGGTGAGGCTGTCCGTCTGTCCGATGTGGCTGACGTCGTGGACTCCACGCAGAATATCCGCACCGCTGGATACATCGACGGCACCAAGGGAGTGGTGCTCACCGTCTTCCGCCAGCCCGGCGCGAACATTATTCAGACCGTCGATCGCGTCAAGGCGCAATTGCCGTTCCTTGAGGCGGTGCTGCCGGCGGGAATCAAGACGACGGTGGATGTGGATAGAACCGTCACGATCCGGGCCTCGGTCACCACCGTTGAGAAAACCCTGGTCGGATCGGTTTGCCTCGTCATCCTCGTGGTCTTCGTGTTTCTGCGCAGCCCCCGCGCCACGCTGATTCCCAGCGTCGCCGTTCCAATCTCGCTCATCGGCACTTTCGCCGTCATGTATCTGCTTGACTATACCCTCGACAACCTGTCGCTGATGGCGATTGTTGTCGCAACGGGATTCGTGGTCGACGACGCAATTGTGGTCATGGAGAACATCACCCGCCATCTCGAAGCCGGAATGGAACCGGTTGCCGCGGCATTACAGGGCGCCAAGGAGATCGGATTCACGGTCTTTTCCATCAGCATGTCACTGATTGCCGTTTTCATTCCCATCCTCATGATGGGCGGCATCATCGGACGACTGTTCCGCGAGTTCGCAGTCACGCTCTCCACGGCCGTCGTCATCTCCATGATCATTTCCTTAACCACCACGCCCGCCATGTGCGCGCATCTGCTCAAAGCTCACAAGGAGGGCGAGAAGCACAATTGGTTCTACCGAACCAGCGAAAAAGGCTTCAACGGCATGATCTGGGTTTACCGGCGATCGCTCACCTGGGTCCTGGACAATCCGGGGCTGACGCTCGTCGTGCTCCTTCTCACCATTGCTCTCAACGTTCTCGTCGTCTTCAGGATTCCAACAGGCTATTTCCCGCAACAGGACACGGGCATCATCATGGGCCAGGTGCAGGGTCCGCAGGACGCTTCCTTTCCCTTCATGAATTTCTCCATGGTGTCGCTGATCAACGTGGTCAAAGCCGATCCTGCTGTGGCCCACGTTCTGGCCTACACCGGCGGCGGTAACGCCGGGTTCATGTTCATGGCTCTCAAGCCCCTGGGCACGCAATGCAAAGAAAGCCCCAATTGCGCGGTGCGCCAGACCGGGGCGCCAGACGTGATCAACCGGCTGCGGCCGAAAATGAATCGCCTCCCGGTCGCTTCGGCATATCTGCAGGCTGCTCAGGACCTTCGCATCGGAGGACGCGGCGGTGGCGCGCTCTATCAATACACCATCCAATCCGACAACATCGATGACCTCGCGCACTGGGCTCCGCTCCTTTACCAAAATATGCAGAAGCTTCCCGACCTGCAGGACGTAAATACTGACTGGCAAAACGGCGGCCTGCAGGAGTTGCTCAACTACGACCGGGTCACCGCGGCGCGCCTGGGCCAGACGCCGCAATCGCTCGACAGTGCCCTCTGCAGCGCATTCTGCCAATCGGAAGTTTCGGTGATTTACACGCAGCTCAACCAGTATTACGTCGTCATGGAAGTGGCGCCACAGTACTGGCAGGACCCGTCGGGTCTGAACAACATTTACTTCAAACCATCTGGCTCCTCGTCTGGCGCGGGACTGAATGCCGTTTCGCCCCTGCTCACTCTGGCCAAACCGAGCACCAACACAACGCCGCTTCAGGTCGCCCACACCGGACTTTTTCCATCGACCACTGTCTCCTTCAACTTGAAAAACGGCGCCGCGCTCAGCGATGCGACGCGCGAAGTGTCGCAGATGGAAGAAAAGCTGGCGTTGCCCGGTACGGTTCGCGGCTTTTATGCCGGAACGGCCCAGGCTTATCAGCAATCGCTGTCATCGTTGCCCATCCTGGTCATCACCGCGCTGCTCTCAGTATTCATTGTGCTCGGCATTCTTTATGAGAGCCTGGTTCACCCGCTCACGATTATTTCCACCCTGCCGTCGGCCAGCGTTGGCGCCATGCTCGCCCTCATGCTGTTCCACATCGATCTCAACATGATTTCGATCATCGGCATCATCCTGCTCATCGGCATCGTGAAAAAGAACGCCATCATGATGATCGACTTCGCGCTGCAGGCCGAGCGAAATGAAGGCAAGACGACGCGCGAGGCGATTTTCGACGCCTGCATGCTCCGCTTCCGCCCGATCATGATGACCACCATGTGCGCCATCTGCGGTGCCTTACCGCTGGCCTTCGGATCCGGCACGGGCTCAGAATTGCGCAAGCCCTTGGGCATCACCATCGTGGGCGGGCTGCTTCTGAGCCAGGCGCTCACGCTTTACACCACTCCGGTGGTTTACCTGATGATGGACCGTCTTCGCCTCCGTGCGCTTGGCCGGACGCGAGACCTGGCTCCAGCAACCGCGGAAGGTGCGGTCTAATGAAGGATGTTGACCATGATTGAGCGAACCAGTCGAATTCCGGCCTTATGTACCGCCAGCGCTCTTGGATTTGTCGCGCTGCTTGCCGGTTGCCGCGTCGGCCCACCGTATCACGCTCCTGCGCCACCCTCGGTCACCGCGCCGAATTACAAAGAATCCACCGTCAACTTCCAGGACTCCGGCGGTTGGAAGGTGGCCAGCCCGCAGGACGCGATGATCAAGGGCAACTGGTGGGAGGTCTTCGGCGATCCCGAACTGAACGCACTCGAAGATCAGCTCAATATAAACAACCAGAACCTCAAAGAATATTTCCAGAACTACATGGCGGCCCGCGCCACAATTGCCGAGGCACGCTCGCAATATTGGCCGACGATCACCGCGAACCCGTCGTGGAACCGGTCGAAGAGTTCGGGAACTCTTGGGAACACCTCCACGCAGGCCAACCCCGGCAAGCAGTCAACGCTTTGGGGTGCACCGATTGAGGCTTCGTGGACGCCGGATCTCTGGGGCAAGATCCGCAACGAAGTGCACGAGGCGCAATACGCATCGCAAGTGAGCGCGGCTGACCTTGAGAACGAGAAGCTGACCGAACAGGCCAGCCTCGCTGAGTATTTTTTTGAGATTCGCGGCCAGGATATGCTGCAACAAATCCTGAATCAGACCGTCGCTGCGGATCAAAAGTCACTGAATTACAACCAGGCCCAGTACGACACCGGCATCGGCGATTACATCTCGGTCGCCGAAGCCAAAACGACACTGGAAGCCGCGGAGGCGGCAGCGACAAATGTGGGCCTGCTGCGCGGGCAGTATGAACACGCTATCGCGATGTTGACTGGCAAAGTAGCCACCGATTTTTCCATTCCTGTAAAACCCATGGTCTTTGCTCCGCCCTCGATTCCTACCGGCGTGCCCGCGCAGCTCATCGAGCGGCGCCCCGACATCGCGGCAGCGGAGCGCACCCTGGCTGAGGAAAACGCCGTGATCGGCGTCGGCTACGGAGCCTTTTTCCCGCAAGTGACCATCAGCGCCGATGCTGGATTCGAGAGCTCTGCTTTAACCAGCTTGTTTACCTGGCCGAGCCGCGTCTGGTCCATTGGCCCATCGATCTCTGAAACCATCTTCGACGGATGGCTCTATCGCGCCGAGCTGCATCAATATGTCGCTCAGTACAACGCGGACCTGGCCACTTACCGGCAATCCGTGCTCACGGCATTCCAGCAGGTGGAGGACTCCATGGTCGCCACCCGAACCTATTCGCAGCAGATCCTCCGCGAGCAGGATGCGGTGAAAGACTCGCAGGATTATCTGAACTTGGAATTGGTGCGTTACAACACCGGCGTTGATCCGTATGTGGATGTCGTCATCGCGCAAACCACGCTGCTCAATAACGAGGAGACCCTCAACACACTCCAGGTCGAAGAGATGACAGCGGCAGTCGAGCTGGTACAGGCTTTGGGGGGAGGGTGGGACCGTTCGCAGCTCCCGACTCCGGCCCAAACCGGCGCCAAGACGACCAAAGCAGACTACACGCTGCAGCAATAGAGAGCCTGGCGTCAGCTTTCGGGGATCGGGAACCGCGCGGCTACTGGGCCGACCGATAGCAGATGTTTTCGCCGTCCAGCCGGTATTCCGCCGAGCAAACGTCGCCTCCGCAGATCATCGGGTCGCCGCCGTAGAGCTGGCGGCGAGTGATCAGCCCCAGCGTTCCGCAGCGCGGGCACGACATCACGGCTACATAAGGATTCTGGGCCTGGCCGAGCTTGGCCTGGTTCTCCAGAACAAAAATCGTACCCGGATCCATGCGTTCCGGGATCCACTCTTCCAGAAAACTCAAGTCGGCTGACATCGTTCCCTCCGGGTCTGATGCATCCGAGCCGTGACTGAGTCCGCCCGGCTCCGTTTTCTTTCAAAAGCAGGCTGCGAAACACTTACAAGTATTAGATGCGTGTATCCGATTTAGGACAGTGTTGCCGGGCAAAACAGCGAAGTCAATTCGAATCGAAGCCGGGGAGTAACAAGTGGGATTCCCCCCTCGGGCCAACGCGCCATCCAGGCTAGCGCGATGCCTCCGTGGCCGCGCCGCCGTGCGCGCGGGCGAATGCGTCAATCGCTCTGTAAGTCTCCTCGTTGCGCAAAATGGCCTCGACGTACTCCCGCGTTTCAGTGAAGGGAATGGACTCAACAAACTCGTCGATGCCCGAATAAGGGCCGGCTGCCTCCCAATCCGCGACGCGGTAGTCGCCCGCGTTGTATGCGGCCAGCGCATACTCCTGTACGCCGCCAAAGCGGTCGAGCATCTGGCGAAGATACCTTGTTCCCAACCGGATGTTCGTCTCCGGGTCCAGCAGTTGAAACGTCTGGAACGATGTGATCCCCTCTTCGTGCGCCATCTTTTTGCCCACTGCCGGCAGTAACTGCATCAGGCCGTATGCGTTGGCGTGGGAGATAGCGGAAGGATCGAATTCCGACTCCTGGCGAATCAGCGAGGCCACAAGGTAGGGATCGAGGTTGTTCTTTGCCGACTCAGCCTGAATCGTATCCCACCACGGCTCGGGAAACAGGATTCGCCAATAGACCAGCGGAATCGACTCAATCGAGGCGGACGCCGACCCCGGCAACGCGCGCTTGAGCGAGCGCACGGCGCGATAAGTCTCTCCATACGAGGAATAAATCTGCGCTTCGGCCAGCGCGCTCCACGAAGCGGAATCCGGATCGGCCTTGATCTCCTGCGCAATGTATTCGTTCAGCCCTGCGTTGGCCAGCAGTCGCGCTTTGGCCAGGTGCGGGCTGTCCTCGGGGAATGTATCCACCAGGTGCGGCAGCGGCGTCGGCTGAAAGCGATCCAGTTGCGGATCCGATGCGGGCTGCGTCGCGCCCAGCGCCGACAATCGCTGGCGCGCCATCTGCGCATAGAAAAAATGTTGGTAGGCGTGGATGATCGCTCGGTAGTTGGCCGCAGCCGAGCCCGCATGATGGTCCTGCGTTTCGAAGAGCCTCCCGCGCCAGTAGAGAGCAGAGACCGTTTCCACGGCGGAAGGATAGGAGTGAATCTGATCGTCGAAGATCTGCTCCGCATTCTTGTAGAGCCCCGACCGGTAGCTCAACCATCCCGACCGCCAGTGCGCCGCCGCGGCGTTCTTGTCGCCGGGAAAGCGTGTGGCCAGCTCGCTGTAATATTGGATCGCCGTCGGGTAGTCACGCTTCAGCAGGTACATGTTTCCGCTCGAAAAGAGCGCATCGGCCAGCCACGGGCTATGCGGAAACCGCGCCTCCATCTCCGAGACAATTCGTTGCTGATCGGCGGAATCGTCGCGCCCGCGAGCCAGTTCCATGAGCAGATCGAGGCGGTGTGCGCCGTTCTCGTCGTTGGTATCAGGTAGCCCTTGTACCTGGGCCGGAGTCAGTCGCTTCAGCTTCAGCAGGCAAGCGGTTTCCGAGACGGCAAAACTCTGGAGTGTCGCAGCATCGAGGCCCGGCTCGCGCTCCAGAGCCTGGAATTGCTCCGACGCCTCTTCGTACCTGCCCGCGTTGTAGTAGGCGTCCGCAAGGCCACGTAGCTCGGTGACGGTCAAGGATGCCTCGGCGCCTGTCGCGGTCAGCTTGGCTCGCGCCGTCAACGCCTCCGGGCTCAGGGGATGCTCGAGCAACACGCGTTTAAAAGCTGCCTCCGCGGCCTGCTGCTGGCCCAGCGCCTCTTCCACTTCGGCTTCAGCCAGTTGAAAGGCCGAACGGTCAGCGGCTGGAGACTCCGCGGCCGCCGCCAGAACCTGCCGCGCGGCAGCCAGCTTGCCCATCCCCAGCAGGATGTTGGCCTCAAGTTCGGGCGTCTGCTCGTCAAAAATGCTTTCGGGATAGCGCTCGGTAAATCCGTGCAGAATATTTTCGGCAGCGGCGTCGTCGCCCGCTGCATGGCTCGCGTCAGCGTCCAGAAAGTCTACATAGTCGCTAAGCTCTCCATCCGCGCGGCGAGCATCGGCCAGCGCGCTCTCGGCCTCGGCATATCTCTTGTCCAGCAGATAGGCGTGCCCAAGCGCCAGGTAAGCTGCCGCAGCAGCCTCGCCCGTGTGGCTGTGCGCGTAGGCCGTCACTCCGGCATAAGCCGCCGGCGTGCGCAGAGTCGCAAGCTGCTGCGCCATGGGTTGCAGCTCTTTTGATGCGACGAAAGCTTGTTTCAGGCGTGCGGTCCGCGCCAATCGCGCCGCGCGGCTCGACGAATGAGACGACCTGTGAGTCGTCGGCGTCTTCTGGGCCGTTGCCTTCGGCTTTCGAATGGCACCGGCACTCGTTGAAGCGTGCGCATTCGACACCGGCGCAGTGGAGGCGGGTGCGTTCGAATTGGGACCAGGCGCTGCCGCCGCGGGCTCTGGAGTGGATTGCGCCGGCGAGAGCGACGTACTGAGCCACAGCAAACCCGCCAGGGCCACGAGCGCGGGCCGCGGAATCGACATCGTGACACGCGGCGGAGAAGACAAGCATTGCATAATTCCACTCTATGCTGAATTGGACGCGAGCGAACGGCTCGGGGAATCACTTGCGTAACCATCGCGCCTCGTCTGCACCAAAAACGATCTGTCATCCTGAGCGACCGAACACTGACCCTGAACGAAGTGAAGGGGAAGGTGAAGGGAGTCGAAGGACCTGCATTTGCTCCTTCGCTCGGCCTCATCGCGCGAAGGGTGGGATATCCAGCGCCGCCAACCCCGCTAGCTCCGCTCACTCCGCTAAACCCGGTTTGGTCCCCGGCGCCTGCGTCCGTTACACTCATCTTTTGCCGGGCTTTCTGAATCGTTCCCAGCCGGCCAATAGGATTCCCCGGTCAACCCGCCGCAGAGCAGCCTGCAACTTTCGCGGCATCTTTCTGGAACCAACGGCCATGTCAACCATCCAACCAATTGCGGTACCAGACGAGCAGCATCCCGACGTCGCACTCGTGGCACGCGTTCGGGCCGGCGACGTAGCTGCCTACGACACCTTGGTCCGCAAGTACGAGCGGCAGATCTTCAGGATTGCGCAGCACATCACGCAAAACCGCGAAGACGCTGAAGACGTTATGCAGGACGCGTTTCTCAAGGCATACGAGAAGCTCGATCAGTTTCAAGGAAACTCGAAGTTCTACACATGGCTGGTTCGAATCGCGGTAAACGAGAGTCTGATGCGCCTGCGCAAACGGCGCACCGGCAAACTCGTCTCGATGGACGAGGACGTGACGACCGACGAGGGATCCGTTCCCCGCGACTTCGCCGACTGGGCGCCGAATCCGGAACAAAACTACACGCAGTCCGAGCTTGCCGAGATCTTGCGCAAAACCATTCAGGGCCTGCCGCAGGGCTTTCGCGTGGTCTTTGTCCTGCGCGACGTGGAGGGTCTCTCCACCGAGGAAACCGCCGAGACCCTGGGCTTGAGCGTTCCCGCCGTCAAATCACGCCTGCTGCGCGCGCGGCTGCAACTGCGCGAGCGGCTCACACGCTACTTTGGCAGACGAGCTCCGGCGATTGCACAGGCGGCCGCGGCGTCAGGCGGAGACGGAGCTGAAGCATGACCTGCACTGAGTTCCTCAAGATCCTCGACGACGTGATCGATGAATCGATCGCCGTAGAGACGCGCTCCGAGATTGAAGCTCATCTGCGCAAGTGCGGCCACTGCGAAGTGGTTCTGAACACCACGCGCAAGACCATCGAAATCTTCCGCTGCCACGAGATTTACGAAGTCTCGACAGAAGTGAGCGAGCGCCTCCACGCCAAAATCATGGAGAAGTGCAAGAAAGCGAAGTAGCAGTTCTGAGCTCTCGGCTCCCGCCTCGGTTCCTTCCCCGACATTTCCAATCCCCGGCCCCCTACACGTATCTCGGTGGTCCCCCGCCCTCGCGCCGTAGGCGCAGTGTTTATTAGCCCCGCGCTTCAGCGTGGGGAAGAGACCCATCAAGGACCTCGGAGTCCCGTAGGGACGGCGCATTCGGGAGGGGCGGCCCACACAATCTCCAGACGACATGCGTTCCCCTGAGAAATGGGGTGCCCCGTCCTAACTTTGTTAGGGCGGGAAGCACTGGGGAAACCTGGCGGACAGACGGGACGTTCCCTACTGATGCGGCTGTTTTGTTCCTGATTGTGGCGTCATTCCCTAGTGATCGGCGTCTCTAAAGGGAACACAAAAAGTACGAAAGGAGCCAATCGTGCAAATAAATCTGCGCCTGGCTGTAATGGTATGTCTGATTCCGGGACTCATGGCGTCGCGGCCATCGGTCGCGCAATCCTCCCCGGGTTCGGGCCCCCCCGTTTCAGGAGCAGAGACAAGTCATGCCGAAAGTGCGGTGCCGGGACTGCATGACTTCGATTTTTTAGTGGGGCACTGGCAGGTTCATCATCGAAAGCTGAAGCACCGCCTCGTCAATAGTCATGAATGGATCGAATTCGAAGGGACGTTGTTCAACCAGCCACTGATGGGCGGCTACGCGAATGTCGACGACACCGTATTCGAGGTTCCGGGCGGCACTTACCGGGGTGTAGCTCCACGATCATTCGACGCAAAGTCGGGACAATGGTCGATCTGGTGGATGGACAGTAGAACACCCGACGCCCCGATGGGTCCGCCAGTAATCGGTAGCTTTCGCAATGGCGTAGGAACGTTCTATGCGAACAACGATACCGAAGGCGGCAGACCGGTCCGCACAAGATTCATATGGTCCCAGATCACACCCACCTCATGTCACTGGGAACAAGCAGAATCAACGGATGGCGGCAAAACCTGGGAGACGGATTGGATACAGGACCTCAAGCGAGTGCCGTAGCT
>CAZVYV010000020.1:0-19719 GCA_964630985.1 uncultured Occallatibacter sp. | reverse complement strand
AAGGCCGGCGAGTCTCGCCGGCCTTGCAGTTGGTTGCATCCCCATGGAGTATCGCTAGAAGTGCAATTTGACGCCGAACTGGATCTGCCGCGAGGTGGTGGAAGTGGCAGTGATTACGCCCGCAGTGGGCGACACCTGCGTGGCCGAAGAGTAGACCACCTCATTCGGCGTGAGGAAGTTGGTGTGATTGAGAATGTTGAAGAATTCGGCACGGAACTGCAGGTTGAGCCCCTCGGTGATGTGCGTGTCTTTCACAGCGGAGAAATCCACCTCCTTAAGGCCCGGCCCAACGAGTGAGTCGCGCCCGGCATTGCCGTAGGTTCCGTAGGTAGTGGTGCCCACAGTGACCGTTGGGGGGATGAAGGCGCTGGGGTTGAAGTATTCGGTTTGCGTGCGCGGATAAAGGTTTCCGGTGAAGTTCGGGTTCCAACTGGGCCGGATGGGATTGCGCGAGTCTCCGTTGCCGGGAGGGTTATAGCCAAGCTGGGGCGAGAACGGGAAGCCGGCCTGAAGCGCGACGATGGCACTGGCGGTCCAGCCGCCGGCGAGGAAGGCTCCCGGTCCTGAAGCATTGTTCAGGAAGCGGCGGTCAGGCCCGAAGGGAAGATCGTAGCTGCCGTTGATCGAAGCCGACTGGCGCACGTCGGTCGCCGCAGGGCCCCAGTCAACTTTCGGATTGAGCGGGAAGGAAACAAACGCGGGAGTGTTTCCGCTGACACTGGTGTTCCACGCCGAGCCGTCGTCCAGATTCTTCGACCAGGTGTAATTGCCGCGGAGCTGAAAGCCGTTTGCATAGCTGTGTCGCGCGTCAACTTCGAGCGCGTTGTAAAGGCCCGTGCCCTGCGAGACCCATGAGGTGGAGTTGGCAAGATTCGGATTCACGTCGGTCGTCGACGGGTAATAAACCTGCCCCGTCGATGCGTATACCGGTGTGGGTTCGTTCATATCTTCAGAGAGAATCTGGTGGTAGGCGTGGAATCCGACGTAGCCGACTGTGAGCGAAGTGTTGGGGGCAATCTCCTGTTCGATACGCAGGCTCCAGGTAATGACGGTCGGCGTTGAAATATTGGGCTGAACATTGCTGGGCGAAACCTTGGCGGTTGCGGGCGGCGGCACGCCGGGCGTGAAATTCAGACTCGAAACTGCGATGGTCTTGATGGACTCCGCCGTGTTGTACGGTGCGGTCTGGTCAAGCCGGTAGTCGAGCGTGTCGAGCAGGCCGTGATAGAGGCCGATGCCTCCGCGCACGGCCGTCTTGCCGTCGCCCCGCACATCCCAGGCGAAGCCCAGTCGCGGATTGGGCAGGAACTCCGCACGATTGGTCCAGAGCGCCCCGCTGCCGACAAGTGGTGTGGTTTGCAGAACGCCGTTGACGATCTGATAGTTCGAGGCACGATTCTGCGATTCGTTCCATCCGTCGGTCGACTCCGAGCGGAAGCCGGCGCGTACTTCGAGCCGCGGCGTGACCTTAATGGTGTCTTCAAAGAAAGCGGCGCCTTCAAGCGAACGCCAACCCAGCTCAGTGGGCGCAGGGACCAGGGTGAACGTGGCGACGGTGCCCTGCAGGAAAGTTGTTTCGGTGGAGAACGAGGCCTGTCCGTACTGGTCCTGCGCCAGAAGATCGTTGGCTTGGATACGTTGCAGCCATATGCCCGCCTCGATCTGATTCCGACCCTTCGACCAATAGACGTGATCATCTGCGGTGAACAGGTTTCGCGCGGTGGTGTTGTTGCTGCCCACGTTGGCGCCCGCGCCGGTGATGGACGAGGCGCCGTTCGAAGCCGTGCTGCCGCTGATGACGATGGCGCCTACCGGATCTCCCGACACCCATCCGGGAACGCCACCGACGGGGACCAACCCGGTGAAGAAGTAGCTGGCGCGCGAATAGCCGAAGCGGGCGGTGTTGAGAAGCGAAGGTGAAAACACGTGCTGCTCCTGGACGCTTGCCACCTGCTCGCGCAGGTTCTCATTGACGTAGCTGAGCGGGTTCGCTGAAGGAGTCGTCGCGGCGCTCGCATCGACCGTGTAGGCGGCAAACAGCAGATCCTTGTTGCCCAGGTTCGAATCAAAGCGCACGGTGCCGAAATCTTCGTTGATGTGCTGCGGCGGGTGGCTGAATGCTTCCGCGATGCCGCTGGGATTGCCGTTCGACAAAAGCTCAGGGCCATTTTGGACGGGCCACAGGTTCAGAAGCGGGACGACCGATGCGTTTACGCCAACGTGCTGCTCCACACCCGAAGAGTTCGGGATGTAGCCTAGGCGGGCTTCGTTGTCGGGAACCAGCGTGACGTCGCTCAATCCCCATGCTTGACGGAATCCCTCATAGTTGCCGAAGAGGAAGAGCTTGTCTCTACGGATGGGGCCGCCGAGCGTTCCGCCAAACTGGTTGCGTTGAAATTCGGGAATGGTGGCCTGGTCAAAGTAGTTGCGGGCATCGAGCGCGCTGTTGCGAATGAACTCAAATGCCGAGCCGTGCAGAGTGTTGGTTCCGGAGGTGGTCACGATCGAAACCTGCGCGCCATCACGCTTGCCGTAGCTCGCGCCGTAGGTGTCGGTGACCACGTTGAACTCGCGCACAGCATCGACTCCGAGCAGCTGGCCGCTGGTTCCACCTGGCGTGACGTTGATGAGCGAGGCGCCGGTGTACTCGATTCCATTGAGGAGGAACAGATTGTCCTGTGGGCGGCGGCCGCCGACGGAAAACATATTGCCGACGGAGGAGTTCGATGTGCCAATCCCGCCGGAGCGCTGTCCGGTGTAGTTCACTGTGGCCGGATTGAGGGTAAGCAACTGGTCAAAGCTGCGGCCGTTGAGAGGCAGCTGCTTGACCTGGCGCTCGTCGACGAGGCCGGTGGTTTGCTGCGAAGTCGTGTTCACGACGGGATCGCCGGCGTTGACGACCACTGTTTCGCGCACTGTGCTCACGCCCAGCGTGAAGTTCACCGGCACGCTTTGCCCAATGGCGAGCACGATGCCGGTTTGCTCTTGCGGCTGAAAGCCATCGTGCGTTGCGGAGACCGAATAGGAACCGACGGGCACGCTGGGCGCGGCGTAGCGGCCGTCAGCTCCGGTAACCAAGGTGCGCGTGAAGCCGGTGTCAGCTTGGCGAACGGTAACGGTCGTCCCAGGCACCGCGGCACCTGAAGGGTCATGGATCGTGCCGCTGATGGTGCCGCCGACAATCTGCGCACCGGCCGACGCCCTGCCCAAGGTAACCGCAACGAAAAGGACGAGAAGAATTCGATAGAGCTTATCCTGCAAGGTCATCTGCGTCTCCTGAAGTGTTTGCCGAGCCCGCTCCTGCGGGCTCGGGGATATGAGCGCGCTCCGGGGAAATGTCCAAAAGGGGTCTGAGCGCGCTTCAAATGAAGAATTTGGAAGAGGGAGTTAGCTGCAACAACAACAACAGCCGGCCCGCCGGGAGGCAGGGGCTTGGAGTCGAGTTCCGAGAAAAATCGTCATCGTCGCGTTAGAAAAGGATTTCGTTGGGTTTGGCTTGGTTGGGATCCACCGGCTTAAAACACGAAAGCCGCGTCAGCAATTTTGCTGTCTCGCGGCCTTAAGGTGAATCGGATGAATCTGAAATCCGCTCAGCAACAAGACCGGTGTGACGTGAAACAACACGCCCGACACGCCGACTTGGAGAGCATCAAACTCACTGGTTTTAAGATACCGAATGTCCGGAGGGAGGTCAAGTCCAGAGAAACTCTTGTTTTCATGGCAGTTATTGCTCGATCCTGCGCGGGCGTCCGAGGAAACGAGCGCCAAGCGCTCCGCCGGCGACGGAAAAGCCGAGGACGATGAGTGCCAGAAGAGCGGTAGAGAGGAGCATGAGGCTGGCATGCCCTTCAGGGGACAATACGAGTGCCTTGTAACTCGCAATTGCCTGTGCGTCGACTGAACCCGCGGAAGCCAGTGGCTGCAGGCCTTGATTGATCGTGCTCTGCCAAAGATCATCAATGGCCGAGCCGTCGTGGAGCCAGAAACGCATGGCATAAAGCGAGATTGCGGTGGTCAAGGCTGCGGTCCAACTGCCGAGAATGCCGGTAACGAGGCCGATGCGCGCTCCGGCCCCAATGGTGATCCACGCGGGACGGCGGCCACGCATATAGAGGGCGATTGTCCAGGCGCCAGCCGCTGCCATCAAGGGCAGTCCAATGAAGCTTACCGGGGAGAACATGGAGCAGAGCGCGCCAGTCGGAATGGCGAGCATGAGCGCCAGTCGCAGAGCAGCCTTCCAATCGACGGCGCCCGCATCACGAACCGGCTCGCCTGCGCGATCTTGCTGACCCGGGGCGGCTGATCCGTCAGCCGTGTAGACCAGCTGAGGCAGACCGCAGAAGGGGCAAAAGCAGTCCTCCGGCTGGACGGTCTGATGGCAGCGGCTGCAGGTCAACTCCATGAATATCAGCCTATAGCATTTGGCTACGCGCAGGGAGCAAGGAAGCAAGGGAGCGTGGCGACGAGGGGCCGGCGCCGCCCCTCCGAAATTGGTGAGGATGATATATCTGAGAACTATGCGAACAAGATCTTTGCGATGCAGCCTCACTTCCACCTTTGTTCTCACGCCGGTCTTGATTTCGGTTGTTTTATGCGCGGCTGCTTGTGCCCAGGGAAATGGGAGCGACGAAGCGCAGATTAGAGCGGTTCTCGAAAAGTACGTGACCGCGGCCGACAATGCCGATGTTTCCCTGGCGTCTGAGATCTGGTCCCAAAGCCCCGGTGCCACGTTCATTCATCCGCTGGGCACGGAGCATGGTTTCAAACAGATTGTGGATCACGTCTATATCGGAATGATGGGCGGCATGTTTTCAAAACGCGAACTGATTTTGCATGACCCGAACATCCAAATCTACGATGACGCCGCATGGTCCGAAATGACGTGGACCTTTCACGCGACCAGGAAGGATGGAACCGCGGTCACGACCCAAGGGCGAGAGAGCCAGGTTTACCACAAGGAAGATGGAGTCTGGCGGATCGTTCTGGTTCACTATTCAGGGCCGCCTGTGCCAATTCCAAATGCGCCGACCGGGAACTGAGAAAAATGGATCGCGTCGCCGCCATTAGATTTTGCGGGTGCGCCTACGAGGCTGCTTCCAGCTTTTGGGCCACGATGGTCTCGGCGGCGGTAAGCGCCTGCTCGAGCGACATGTTGGTTGAATCCAGAATGACGGCGTCGGAAGCCGCCTTGAGCGGGGAGTCCTTGCGATTGCGGTCGCGTTCATCGCGGGCACGCAGGTCGCGGAGGATATCTTCCGGTGGCGGCGCAGGCGTGGTGCCCTTCTGGCCAATTTGCTCATAGCGGCGCTGGCCGCGCACCTCGGGTGCAGCGTCCAAGAAAATTTTGACCTCGGCGTGAGGAAACACGACGGTGCCGATGTCGCGGCCTTCCATGACGACTCCGCCACGTGCGCCGACCTGCTGTTGCAGGCGGACCATCCAGGCACGGACTGCGGGGAAGACGCTGACCCGCGAGGCGGCTTCAGTGACGAGCGGATTGCGGATCAAGCCGGTGACATCCTCGCCATCGAGCAGAACAAGGTTCTCTTCTTCGCCGGGCTCGAGACGGATTTCAGTTTCGTGTGTGAGTTCTTCGAGAGCCTTTGCGTCGTCTACGGGGACGGCCGAGCGGAGTGCCTTGAGGGCAAAGGCGCGATACATTGCGCCTGTTTCAAGATTGAGAAGGCCGAAATGCCGGGCCAGGTGGCGGGCGATGGTGCTTTTTCCGGCACCGGCAGGGCCGTCGATCGCGACAATGATTCTGCGGTCCCAGACGGGATCAGGGGTGAGCTTTTCGTCCGGGCTCATTTACTTTCGTTCATCCGCGTTTCTTCGATCGCCGATTGGAGGAAGCGGTGAAGCCGTACCGCGAGCGGTTGCCTGCCTTTGTAGAAGCCGTCAACGCCGGCTTGCGGCTGCCACGAGCATCGGTACGCGAACTGGGCCGGGCACTCTTGCGGGAAGTATCGGCGCGCCGGACGGACTTGGCGGCAGCCTTTCCGTTTGTGGAATGGCCGTTGCGCAGAGATCTCGACGCGGAGGTATTTGCCTTATGCAGTCCGTTGGAGCCGTTGCCCGTGCGCGAGTGGCCGTTTGAATGGAGACCGTTCCCGTTGGAGGAGCTCTTGGCGCCGTTGCGCTTGCCATGACCGTTGCCATTTGTTGAAGCGCTCTTTGACCAGCGCGAAACTTGCGCATGGCGCGCGGTGCCAGTGGCGCGCGGTGAAGCGCTACGCGCGTCGCGGCTGGGACGGCGAGTGATGCGGCCGGCGGCGGACTTTTGCGCCGGTTTGCGGTCCCGGGCATGCGCAGGCTGATGGCTGAAGCGCGGCCGTGAAACCGGCGTCGCTTCCCTGGGCTGCGTCGGGCGCTCGATCACTGGCTCGGCAGGCTTCGGCTGCGGCACGGGCGCCGATGCAAACTGCGGAGCCTGCCTGGGAGCGATCGGCACTCGGACTGTTTCCTCATGCTCGTATGACCGCAGGAAGTGCGACGACGCCGGCATGGACGAGCTGGCATAAATCGTGGGAGCTGCTGCAAACTCGGGCAGAGTTCCGGCGACGTAAAAATGCGGAGCGTGGCCGAGCGCGAGCGAATGCACCTGCCGAGTAGCGACCAACCCACGCAGCACTTCACGAACCTTGCTGCGCGCAGTCAGCGGAGCCAGAAACATCTCGACTTCTTCCATGCTGGCGGCAATGACGGCCTGCAGATAGATGGAGGCGAGAACCGAGATTGCGGTGACCTGCGATGTGGATGCGCCCTCGGCAATGGCTTTCTGATAGCGTGTGCGCAGAAGCTGCCATTGCGGTGTCTTGTTGGGCGCAGAGATGACGGGAATGATGCGCAGTTGCTGCCAGAGCTCGGTGATGGCGCGCAGAACAGCGGACTCCGAGACCTCGCGGCCCAGTGAATGCTTCAACTGTGGGATGGTTGCGTCGCCGGCTTCAAGATGCTTGTAGGCTTGGACGGCGAGCTGCGAAACCTGGCGCGATCCGGTCAATTGAGGGCTACGCCGCCAGTCGCGATCCCCGCGGAGTGCGTAGACGTAGGGTAAAACCCAAGCCGCGACCACGAAGTCAGGCTGCTCACCGGGCTGGCCGAGCAGATTGAGCCGAACGGCTACGCCTTCTGATTCCAGGCGAATCAGCAGATCTTCAGCGGTGGCAACGAGCTTAACTCCGGGAGACGGTGTGTGCTCACCGGCTACGGCTTCAACGAAGGTGGGGGCAGTGAACGAGGCGAACTGTCGCCGAGGTAGGAACAGACACAATCCCGTCTCTTCCAACCAAGTGCGGGCCTCATCAAGAGTCAACTGCCCGCGTCCGTTCAGGCGCATCCTTTCGGCGCGCGATGCTTCCAATTGTTCTGCTGTCAAAGAAAACCTCGCTTCCAGGTTGGCGATCACGGCCAAAATCCCGCGCCCCTGAGAGCGCGTCCGGTCACCCTAACAAGCGCCGAGGGGTCTCTACCGGACCCTAAATTCGGTGGAATGCCCGCTGAATTTCTTTCCAAGAGTACAGGAGAGCGATTGGACGTCCATGCGGGCAACTGGTTGGGTGACTGGTCTTTGCAAGCTCTAACAATAACCATTCTATACGTTTTGGATCAAGATGTGTATTCACCTTGATGGCAGAATGGCAGGCGATGGAGGCGGCAACACGCGAGCGAAGCGTGTTAAGTGCTTCATTTTGAGTCGGTTCACCCGAATCGGCCGAAGATTGATCGATGACTTCAGCCAGCGTTCTCTCTAACTCCGCGCCCTCCAGGCCCACGGGCGCCGCTTTGACCGCAAGTGTCTGAGGACCAAAGGGTTCCACCTCAAAACCGTTCACTTCGAGCTCCTCGGCGATCTGAGCGAAGACGACCATCTGTTCCGGCTTCAATTCCACAAGCATTGGCATGAGGAGGCGCTGGCGCTGCACCCGTTCGACCTGGCGGTCGCGAAGAATCTTCTCGAAGAGCACCCTTTCGTGTGCAACGTGCTGGTCGATGATCCACAAGCCATCGTCGCCTGCGGCCAGAATGAAGGACTCGCGCAACTGGCCCAGCGGCTTGAGCGAGCCGAGATGGTTGAGGGAATTGGCCGCCTGTTCGGCCTCGACCAGCGCTGTAGCCGCGGCTGAGTTGCTTCCGTAAACTGCTGCTCCACTGAGGCTTGGGCTGCAATCGCCGGCGTTCGTAGCGGAGTCCGGAACCAAGAGTGCGTCGGCTGCCGCGCCCCAGGCCTGAAGATCAAGATAGTCCGGGGGCTCGCCGTCGGGAAGGCCTCCACCACCGAAATCAAGTGTGCCGGGAATGGGCGACGGAACTCGCGCGGTGAGGTGAAAAGCTTCGGCATCGGCGAGGGCGGCCGGATCGGAGTCTGGAGCGCCAGGAAGTGGAGACGCCGGTAGAGGCATGAGCGACGGGCTGGCGGTTGGTTGCGAGCCAATTGCCGCGAGGAATTCGGCGGCTGGCCTCGCATTGATAAGCGCAGTGCGTAGGCTGTCGCGGACAAAATCGTGGACGTGGCTTTGCTGGCGAAAACGCACTTCGGTTTTTGCGGGATGGACGTTTACATCCACTTCTTCCGGCGGCATTTCAAGGAACAACAGAACCACAGGAAAGCTGGTGGGCGGAATTATGTTGCGATAGGCCTCGGTGATGGCGTGGAGCAAAAGCCGGTCGCGGATCAGGCGCTTGTTGATGAAGATATAGATGGAATTCCGGTTGAGCTTTTGCAATTCGGGCTTGGAGTAGAAGCCGGTAAGCCTGAGAGAGCCAGGCTGGCGCGGCGGCTGGTCAGGATCCTTCTTCCAAGGCGGCGGCTCGGGGAGTCCGGCATGGTTGAAGGGTGCTTCGGCTGCGACCGGAAGTAGCTGGCCTAATGTTTCTTTTCCGAAAATCTGAAAGATGCGTTCGGCGGTGCGCGTGGCAGGTAGCGCGGAGAGAATGGTGTGGCTCGCCGAGAGCAATTCGAATTGCTTTTCAGGATGTGCCAGCGCGTAATGCGTGACGAGCGCGGTGACGTGGGCTAGCTCAGTAGACTCGGCGCGAAGGAATTTGCGCCGCGCTGGAGTATTAAAGAAGAGATCCGCGACAGCGATGGTGGTTCCGCGGGGCAGCGCCGAATCTTCGACGCGATGAATCTTGCCGCCTGCAATCTCGATGCGCGTGCCTGCGCCTTCTTCACCGGTGGCTGTCTCGAGCGTCACGCGCGCGACCGAAGCAATGGACGGAAGCGCCTCGCCGCGAAACCCGAGAGTCGCAATGGAGAGGAGATCGTCCGCGGTGCGGAGCTTGGAAGTTGCGTGGCGCTCAAAGGCCAGCAGGGCGTCATCGCGGTTCATGCCTTGGCCGTCGTCGGAGATGCGGATCAGCTTTCGTCCGCCGCCTTCCAATTCGACGCGAATGCGCATGGCTCCCGCGTCCAGCGCGTTTTCAAGAAGTTCCTTGACCACGGACGCGGGCCGGTCCACCACTTCGCCAGCGGCGATCTGATTGGCAACCTGATCGGGAAGGATGCGGATCTGGCCCATAAGAACTCAGAGTAACCCAAGCTGGTGGGCCAGATTCGGTGATTGATTTGCGCAAAACCGGGCGCAAATTCCTAGTTTGCCGCGGGCGCGCCCTTGGCTGCAGGCTTGTTTGCAGCGGTAGTCTTGACCTTGGAGCGGGATGAAGCAGTCGATGGCGCAGACTCCGATGGCGACGCGGGCCCTTCAAGCAGTGTGGCCTTGCGAATCACCGCCTCAGGAGACGTCGTAGTGAAGCCGGGATTGTTCGTCAGCTGGGCGTCATACCACTGCGGGGGCAGATACCACCGTGAGTCGCCTGAGGCAGACAGATAGTCGTAAATCAGCGGCATATCGGCGGGCAATCCACCGTGATCGCGCTCGGAGAGGACGACATAGGACTTGAGCTCGCTCGAAATCTGGTCGTGATTGGAGGAGTCTTCTGCCTCCATCAAGGCCACGGCGTATTCCAGATGAGCAGAGGGGATGGCGCCCCGGTCCGCGTCAAGGCGCAGCGCGGTTGTCAAATGATTGAGGGCATCTTGCCGTTCGTCTGCAGTGCGCGCGGTAAGGCGCTCGAGCTTGGCCAGATAGAAGTTCGCGTAAGGATCGTCGGGCCGATCGGTGACCGCACCCTGCAGGTTTCGCTTGGCCACGGCAAAGAGATCGTAGTCCATGGCCAGAATCCCGTTGTCGCGCTTGACGGAGGAGGATGTTGGCCCGAAATCGGCTGAATTGGAACTGAATCCCTTGCCCTTGGTCCGCATTTCAATTTCCGCCTTCAGCTCTCCGCCGAGGAGCGAGTCCAGGTGGGCTTGCCGCTCCTTGATGCGCGGCGCGCTGCCCATGAAACCGAGTCCCATGCGCGAGTCTGCGGTCACAACCTGATTGAGCGAAGCGAACAGGCGAGCGACTTCTCGCGGGTCGTAGCCTTGCTCAAGCATCAAATTCACCGCCATATCGTCGGCATCGTCCTCTTCCTTCGAGGCCCAGAGCACCGGCTCAAGTTGCGGGTGAATGAAGTAGTGGCCCACTTCCATTCCCGTGGCAAGGCCGGCGCTGCCGCCGAGCAACCCCCCCAGACGGAGCGGGATCATGGCGCCACCCAATCCAGCGCCCATAACCATGGAGCCTACGTCGGTGATCACCTTTTCCTTTTCGGCCTTCTCTTTCGCCAACTCTTCAGCCACATGCTTGTCGCGAATGCGCAGGTAAGCCTGCCTCAGCTCAACGTGGGCAATTTCGTGCGCCAGCACGTAGGCCAGCTCCGATTCGCTGTCGAGCATGGAAACCAATCCCGTGGAAAGGTAGATGGTTCCCGTTGAAAGAGTAAGAGCCTTGGGGATGGGATCGTACAGGACGCGGAATGTATATACGTTGGCGGAGTTCTTGGGGACGAGCCTTTGCCCAATGTGGTTGACGTAGCTCTGTACAACCGGATTGGCGTAAAGACGCTGCCGATCGAAAGAGTCGCCGGAAGCGGCGTCCTGAGACAATCCCATGTTCTCTGTCAGGTTGATGCCGTAGGCCAGCTGCATATCGTTTCTGCGCAGCGTATCCCATTCCTGCTGAATGGCGTCCTGCACCTCGGGCATCTGCTCGATCCGGGCAATCTTGTCCTTGTCGACGTTGCTGATATCGTTCGGGTCGGTCTGCTTTTTCCCCTTACCCGATAGCGCGTTGGTGATCTGAGAAACCTGGGCTGAGGATGTGGGCACCAAAACTCCGCAGAAAAGCAGAGCACCAAGGGCGATCACGAGAAGTCTTTTCATAAGACTCTCCTTTATCAATAATGGGCGCCAGGGGGACGCCGCTCACCGTTGATGGCTTTTGGGGGGAAGGCCCGGTCTTCACGAGTATAGGCCCGAGTTTCGCGCAGAGTCAATGTGGCAGCATCGGCGCAAATCGCCGCCATTAGAGCGGAGATTGCGCATTGAAGACCGCGAGCGGGAAGCACCGGTCAGGCCCCCCGGAACAGGGGTATTTGCGGGTCATGGATACCACATCCAGAGACTCCAGCCCGAAGTGTGATCGAAGGCACACGCGGATCGCGGAATGCACGCGACAATTATTGAGTAAGGCTGGCAAGCATCGCCGGCCGGGAGAAGCAATCCATGAGCGACCTTGCCACGCTGGCTGAAGCAGTTGCCGTTGACCCCCTAGTCGGCCATCCGCCGGACTATCACGTGTTTCACAAGTTCATTGATCGCTGCAAGAATCTTCCGGCCATCACGACGGCGGTGGTTTGGCCGATGAGCGACGTAGCTCTGCGCGGTGCGGTGGAAGCCGAGATCGCCGGGTTGATCGAGCCCACACTCATCGGTCCGGAAAAAGCCATGAAGGCGCTGGCGGCAAAGCTCGGCGTCGACATCAGCGCCTACCCAATCGTGCCCGCCGAAACCGAAGCGCACGCTGCCGAAGCGGCTGTGGCGATGTGCCGGTCGGGAAATGCGCTGGCCCTTATGAAAGGCAGCCTCCATACTGACGAGCTGTTGAAGCCGGCCATGCAGCGCGATACCGGGCTGCGCACGGCGCGGCGCATTTCGCACGTGTTCATCATGGATACGCCGGCCTATGCGCGCACATTGCTCATCACCGATGCGGCCATCAACATTGCGCCGGAGCTCGAAGACAAGATTCACATTGTGCAGAATGCGATTGACCTGGCGCACGCGCTGGGCATTCCCGAGCCCAAGGTAGCGCTGCTCTCGGCGATGGAAACGGTCAATCCGAAGATCCAGTCAACGCTCGACGCCGCGGCACTTTGCAAGATGGCTGATCGCGGCCAGATCACGGGTGGGATTCTCGACGGCCCGCTGGCCTTCGATACAGCGGTAAGCCAGAAGGCAGCGCAGATCAAGAAGTTGGTTTCGCCGGTGACGGGCCAAGCCGACATTCTTGTAGTGCCTGATCTTGAAAGTGGCAACATGCTGGCCAAGCAGCTCGAATACCTGGGCGGAGCGCAGTTGGCCGGGATCGTCCTCGGCGCACGCGTGCCAACCATTCTTACCAGCCGGGCTGATTCCGCCGAGACGCGGCTTGTGAGCTGCGCCGTGGCCGTGCTGCTTCATTACGCGGCGCATCCGGCGATGAAAGTGTAGATAAGCCGACAGCCGTCGCGACGGCCAGGGCCACTATCATAAGGTTGGCCACTGGGTTGGCGCATCGAGTTGGCCTGTCAGGCACGTTATTGCAAGGAGGCCTCTTTGCCGATCTCCGCTGCAGTGTCCCCCATTGCTGCCGCCACAGGCGGCAGCTTTCTCCTTGAAACACGCACGCCGGATGAAATCTTCACTCCCGAAGACCTGAGCGAGGAGCAGCGGCAGATCGCGGCCACCGCTGAGCGATTCGCAAGCGAAGAGATTCTGCCGCGCGTGGCGGCGGTCGAGGCCAAAGAGCCAGGGGCGATGGCGGCTATGCTGCGCAAGGCCGCGGAGCTGGGGTTCACCGCGGTCGAAGTTCCCGAGGAGTACGGCGGCCTGGGGATGGATAAGGTGAGCTCGACGCTCATCACCGACCACATCTCCGTGCTGGCCAGCTTTTCAACGGCATTTGGCGCGCACGTAGGCATCGCTACGCTGCCGCTAGTCTGGTATGGAACCGAAGAACAAAAGCAACGTTACCTGCCGAAACTTGCGACGTGCGAGTGGATCGGCGCGTACGGATTGTCCGAAGCCAGCTCGGGTTCGGACGCGATGAACATTCGCACGCGCGCTGTGCTTTCGCCCGACGGGGCGCATTACATTCTGAACGGTGAGAAGCAGTGGCTGACCAACTGTGGCATTGCGGACTTGTACACGGTTTTCGCAAAGATTGATGGCGAGAAGTTTTCGGCGTTCTTGATCGAGCGCGGGACGCCGGGCCTGACTGTGGGCGCGGAAGAACACAAGTTGGGAATCCATGGCTCTTCGACCTGCCCGCTGGTTTTGCAGGAGTGCAAAATTTCCAAAGAGAATCTGCTGGGCGAGGCCGGCAAAGGCCACCGCATTGCCTTCAATGTGCTGAACGTAGGCCGCTTCAAGCTGGGAGTAGCGTGCATTGGCGGGGCACGGCACGCGCTCGCGCAGATGATCCGCTACGCCAAGGATCGCAAAGCATTCGGCAAAGCGATCGCAGAGTTTGGATTGATCCAACGCAAAATCTCGTCCGCAGCTGCACAACTCTATGCGGCGGAGAGCATGGCCTACCGAACGGCGGGCCTGATTGAGGCACGACTCGACGCGGCGCGGGCAGAGCCGAGCATCGACGTTCCGCGCAAGATTGAGGAGTACGCGGTGGAGTGCTCCATCTTGAAAGTCTACGGCTCGGAGATGCTCACCCTGGTGGCAGACGAGCTGATCGCCACGATGGGCGGATACGGCTACGTCGAGGAGTATCCGGCGGAGCGGACGTACCGCGACGCGCGGATTAACCGCATCTTCGAAGGAACGAATGAGATCAACCGGCTGATTATTACCGGTTGGATGATGAAGCGCGCGACGAGCGGAAAGCTGCCGCTGCTAGCGGCAATTAAGCGCGTCATGGACGAGGTGATGGAGCCGCCCGCGTTCGGCGGCGATTGCGATGCTGGCCAGCCGTTGGCGCACGAGACGGCGGTGCTGGCAGCGGCAAAGAAGATGACGCTATTTGCCGCGGGCGTGGCCAGTCAGCGATTCATGGCGCGACTCGAAGAACAACAGGAGATCATGGCCGACCTCGCCGATATGATCGGCCAGGTGTTCGCGCTTGAGTCGGCGCTGGTGCGCGCGCAGAAAATTGCAAGCGCGGGACGCAGCTCGGCAGAAGTTGCGGCGGCCATGACGGGATTGCTGGCCGAAGAATCGATGGCGCTGGCCGAGCAAGCGGCGCGGCGAGTGCTCGCGGCGGCGAGCGAAGGCGACGCGCTGACGACGCAGTTAGCGATTCTGCGACGGCTGGCTCGATCGACGCCAGCCGATGTGGTGGCATTGAGCCGCGCGGTTGCCCGTCATTGCATCCAGCTGGAACGCTATCCTTTTTAAGGGAAGCTTCCCGTTCTTATGCAGCCTGCGCCAAGTGACCTACAGACAATTCGATCTCTTCTCACCGAGGCAGAAAGCGTGCTGGTTGGGGGACCGCACCCTGAGCGCGCGCGCCGCGACGCGGAAAACTTGCTGCTCCATGCGATGAGGGAAGAATTGCACGATGTAAATCGGGCTTGGTTGATCGTGCATGAACACGAAACGCTGCCCGCGCATGCGAACGCCGAATTTCGCGCGTGGGTTGCACGCCGACGTTCTGGAGAGCCGATTCAATACATTACGGGCGAGGCGGAATTCTACGGACTGCGATTCAAGGTCGATCGGGAAGTGCTGATTCCGCGCCCCGAAACCGAGCACCTGGTCGAAAAGGTCATCGAGCTTGCGCGCGGGTTTGAGCGGCAGCGCATCGCGGACGTGGGCACGGGGTCGGGAGCGATTGCCGTGGCGCTCGCGAGCCATTTGCCGGCCGCGCAGATCCATGCGACAGAAAAATCCGCCTCTTCTCTAAAAGTGGCGCGAGCCAATGCGGCGCGAATCGGAGTTGCGGAGAGAGTCCGCTTTCACGAGGGCGACTTGCTGGCGCCTGTGGCGGGCAAGCTATTCGATTTGATCGTCTCAAATCCGCCTTATGTGGCGGATGGCGACCGCGATTCGTTGTCCATTGAAGTTCGCGACTACGAGCCCGCAAAGGCGCTGTTCGCCGGCCCCGACGGTCTCGGAATCTATCGCCGCCTGATTCCCGCCGCGTTTGACGCGCTGTTTCACGAGCGCTACTTGGCGCTCGAGATCGGATTTGGCCAGGAGATAGCGGTTCATGATTTACTCGGCGGCGCCGGATTCACAGGGATTGAATTCACGAGGGATCTGCAAGGCATTCCCCGGGTCGCGATCGCGCGGCGCCCGTAAATCCGGTTCGGCATAAGCTTCCTAGATAGATTCGCCGGGTCGACTTCACGTGCGTTATGTTTGCCGCGGTAGACGGGCGCAGCTTTTAGGAGGCGCGCCCGGTCTTGTTCAGTTCCTTATGGAAGCCGAGATCTTTGGCGAGCAGCGACTTGGTGATGTAGGCGATCTGGCCGTAGTGCATGCCGAAGTGCACGACGACATGGTAGACGGCGTCGAGACCGCGCGTGTGGTAGCCCTGAATCTCCCGGGGAGCGAGTAATTCGTCTTCAGTGAGGCGCCCGAGCACCTGACCGGCTTCTTCGAGCGTGGCGCCCAGGCGGGCGAGCAAGTCGGCAGCAGAGAGTCCGCCTTGCGCGGCGAACTCAGCCGGACGGTCGCGCATGTCGTCTTTCCTGTCGAACGATGCAATCAGCCATTGGCGCACGTTGCCGTCGAGATGGAGCAACAGGTTGCCGATGCTGTTTGAGGCTTCGTTGGGCCGCCACCACACTTGCTCCTCGGTCAAAGGAGTCACGCATTCCCTGAGCCGCGACCAGGTTGGTCCGAGAAGTTCGGTCCGCGAGGACTCGAGAAACTGGCGAGCGAGTTGATTGTCATTTGGTGCCATCAGAGAAGCGCCTCCGTTGTGCGGTTCAATTCCACGCGCTGCCGGCTAGATTAGCTCGTAGCCGGCGAACCAGTAACCGATCTCGAAGGCAGCCGTTTCCGGTGCATCGGAGCCGTGGATGGCATTCTCCCCGAGAGAGCGCGCGAACTTCTTGCGGATGGTTCCTTCTTCGGCATTGGCGGGGTTGGTAGCGCCCATCAGCTTGCGCAGGTCAGCAATCGCGTTCTCCTTCTCAAGAACCATGAGGAAGATCGGGCCTGAAGACATGAAGTCCGTGAGGCTCGAGAAGAACGGCTTCTCGCGGTGAACAGCATAAAAGCCCTCGGCCTCCCGTTTGGTGATGAATTCCTTCTTGATGGCGACGATACGGAAGCCGGCCTTGTCGATTTCAGTCAGAATGGCGCTGACAAGTCCGTCGGCTACAGCGTCCGGCTTGATGATGCTAAAGGTTCTCTCGGGCACTCGCGGATGGCTCCTTCGCAAAGAATTCTCTCTGTATTCCATTGTAATGGAAGGCTTTTGGCGCAGTGAACGAGAGTGTTCGCGTGACAAATCCCGCTACGGTGAATCAATCATGGCCTTGATGCAGTGCCCGATCGATCGTCAACTTATCCCCCAAAAGTGGTATGCCGAATACCCTTTTTACCGCAGACAAACAATTTGGATTCTGCTACAAGTAGTGGTGTACAGAGAAATGTTCAGGGTTCGGACAGTAGAGCACCAAGTGCCGATAGTCTGAATTTGGGGATCATTGATGGCTTTGCTTGTACTCCAAATTGCTGCCGTGGTTGCGATCGCTTTGATTCTTGTGAAGTGGCGCAAGAGCGTGCAGCGACGCAACGCGCAGACATGGGATACGTTGCTGGCCCGCCTTCGCCCTGAATGGAGCGCGCGCGAGTTGAGCGACCACTTTTTATGGCAAGAAGGTCTGAGCGCTACCCCTGAAGATGCCTGGCATCGCATGGAAGGGCCCAAAGGCCTGTGGGTGATCTACCAGAATGCGCGAGTCATGCAGGAGATGGCGGACTTCGCTGCTAAGCATTGTGATTCGGTTGATCGCCTGCTGATCGAGACATTGCACAGCGACGCGATGCAGATTCGAGTTTGCGTATTGGCAGCCCTGGCGCAATATGCCTTTCGGCACGCTAGTGAAGGGGTTCGCGTGAATGCGTTCCGCGCCGCTTCGATCTATACAGGCATGGCGGCCCGCATGACGCAGTTGCTGCAGGAGCACGCAGCCGTCATGGTTCCGGACTTTGTCGCCGCGATGTAACGAAAATTCATCTTTCGAAAATAAAACCCCGGCTTCCGCCGGGGTTTTTGTTTCTATAGGCAATCCTGACACAATTTACTGCTGCATCGTGCCCAGAAAAGCGACGATCTTTGCGAATTCCTCGTCGGTCAATCGGAAGGTGAGCGCGGCAGCAGTCTCTTCCACTTGGCTTTCACTGCGCCCGCCGACAATTGCGCCGGTAATTGCGGGGTTGTGCAGCACCCAGGCAACGGCCACCACGCCGGGTGTTACGCCATGGCCGCTGCCGATCTCGCGCAGCAACTCTACAAGGCGCAGATTCTGGCTCAGGCGCGGCTCGTTGAATTCCTTGTTGTTCCGCCTCCAGTCGTCGGGAGCCAGGTTCGTTGCGCGTTCTGATGTCATCTTGCCCGTCAGCATTCCAGAGAGCATGGGCGAGTAGTTGATGACTCCGATGCCGTTGGCTTCGGTGAAGGGAAGGATCTCCGCCTCGATGGCGCGGCGCAGCATCGAGTAAGGCGGCTGCAGGCTGGTGATGGGCGCAATCTTCATGGCGCGCTTCATCTGGTCGACCGAGAAATTGGAGACGCCGATCCAGCGAACCTTGCCTTCCTCCTGCAGACGCGCCAGCGTTTCCCATCCCTCCTCAACCTCGTCGTCGGGCTTGGGCCAGTGAATCTGATAGAGGTCGATGGTGTCGACCTGCAGGCGCTTGAGCGAAGCTTCAACCTCTTCGGCAATTGAGGAGGCCTTGAGCGAATTGTAGACAGAGCGATCGGCGTCCCAGCGCAGGGAGCATTTGGTAAAGATGTAGGGCTTGCTTGACAGCGATTTGATGGCGCGCCCAACCATTTCTTCTGAATGGCCGAGTCCGTAGACGGCCGCAGTGTCAATCCAGTTGACGCCCAGATCGACCGCGCGATGGATGGCGGCAATGGAGTCCGCGTCGTCCTGTGGACCCCAGGCGTTTGACCAGTCGCCGCCGCCGATGGCCCATGTGCCGAGGCCGATAGGGGTGAGTTCAAGATCTGAATTGCCAAGAGTGCGGAGGGTAAGCGAAGCAGTTTGTGTCATGTCTAAAGCGTAGATGCACTGTCCGGGCCGGGCGCTGCGGAAAAAAATAACAAACTGTTCAAAATTGCACAGTTTTCACTGCGCCGAAATCTTAGCGTTAAGATCAGTGCACTCCCCAGAGCGGCGGCAGCGCTGCCGGAACAACCGGCCTTCCCCTTGAGGGCCGCACACCCTTTTTAGCTGCCGCCGTACTGCTTGAATTCCTCCCCGTTAAAGAGCGCCCATTAGGATTGCGCCCCGCAGCGACCTTCCCGGAGATGCCCGAACGGGCTATTTCTTGGGTTTGGCGGCCAACGCTAATTCGATTGTTGAAACACTCTTTCCGCGTTCTACCGTAACTTTGAACTGATCGCCAATTTTTCCGAATAGCATTTCGGTGGCGGCTTCTCCGGCGCTGGCGGATAGGGGCTGGCCCTCAATGGCGACGATCTCGTCACCGGGTCGCACATCCTCCTTCGAGGCGGGAGAACCGGGTTCCACTGTTGTGATTCGTGCGCAAGTTTTATTGGCAAGGTCGATCTGGAATCCGGTTGAGCCTTGTTCGGCAGCTTTGATGAAGCCGAACGGCGCGAAATGCTTGTAGCAGAATTCGATCGCGGCCGGGGCAGCAGGGCCGGCACCGATGCAGGGAGCGAATTGGCTTTGCCAGTTGATCATGTCTTTGACCGAAATCATAAAACCTGAAGTCGTCGGTCCCGCAGGCGCATTCTGTGCGGCGCGCACCAGGCTTACGTCCACGTCGGAGTTGCCGCGCATCAACTTCAGATGTAAAGTGCCGCCGCGTTGCCCGAAAACGCCTTCGGCCGCCATCATGCCTGGCGTCGGCGCGACCTGCTTGCCGTTAATCGCCGTGATCGTGTCTCCTACTTTGAAACCCGCAGCGGCAGCAGGGGACCCCGGATCGATGGCAGTAATGGCGCCGTCGCTATCGCCCTTGAGGCTAATGGTGAGGCCCGAATATCCGAGCTGACTGTTTACGATGAAGCCGGCCTGCTCAAAAAGAGTGATGCACTTCTTGACCACGGGAGCCGCGATGGGACCAATCCCGGTGCAAGGCGCGGTTGCGCCCTGCGGATTCACGAGTTCCGTTACGACTTGCGCGGTGGCTTGTGACGCTGCGAAGGCCAGCACTGCCGCGGTCGCAAAACTCAAAAAGATACGTGTGGGGATACGAGCCAAGATAACCTCCAGATTTCGTAAGAAGCCGGTGCTGTAAGTTGGGTTTGCCCGGACGGGCCAACAGGGCGGGGAAAGGCAATCTACCTCTTGCATGGTAAGCGATCTGCGCGAGCCGGAGCGAAGGGGGGGGAGGCTAGTTCAGAAACATTGTGCGGTAGAGCGTGTCGCGCTGGACGGGCTTGAAGCCGGCATCGCGGATGATGC
>CAZVYV010000019.1:0-20323 GCA_964630985.1 uncultured Occallatibacter sp. | reverse complement strand
GTTGGGATCGCCGTTGCCCACCCCAATCAGGGCACCCTCGCCGGTGACTTTGAAGTTGATCATGTTGTCGGCCGAGGGCAGCGCGCGGCCCGCGCTGTCGAGCGCATCGACAGTGAGCACCACGACGTCCTGGCCATCCGCGTCAATCGCCGCGCGGTCGGCCGTGAGCCGCAGCGATGCAATTGCGCCTGTCGTCTCGCGCTTTTCCGTGAGCACCAGTTTGCCGTCTTTCCATCCTCGCGCCTCGATCGCACCCGCCTCGTAGCTAACCTTCCACTCCACATGCCCTAGCCTCGGAACTTTCTGCCGGCCCAGGCTCTTGCCGTTCAAAAACAGCTCAACTTCGTCGAGGTTCGAGTGAACCCATACCGGAATCTCCTCGCCTTCCCTGCCCTCCCACGTCCAGTGCGGAAAAAGATGCAGCACCGGCTCTTTCGTCCACCATGCTTTGTAATAAAAGTAGTTGTCTTTCGGAAATCCGCAAATGTCCACGATGCCAAAGTTTGAGTTGATCGATGGCCAGCCGTACGGCGTTGGCTCGCCACGATAGTCGAAGCCAGTCCACGCAAATCCGCCTGCTTCCCACTCGCGGGTCGCGTAGAACGTCCACCACTCCTCGGCAAGTTGGCTCCACGCAGTGTGGTTCACGTCGTAGGCGCTCAGCGTGTTGCGCAGCGGATCGGTCTGATAGCAGCCGCGCTGGGAGATGGTGCTCGCCGTCTCCGATCCGTAGATGGGCCGCGCCGGATGCCCCTTGTGAAACACGTCCGGATACTTCATCTCGTAGTTGAATCCCACGATATCGAGCGGATTGGAAACGCCCTTCTCGTTGTCCCCGTTCACCGCCGCGCCCACCACGCGCGTGGGGTCGAGCTCGTGACAGCGCTGCACCATCGTTGCCGCAATCTTCGCGCCCTCCTCGGCCTGTTCGCCCTGCAAACGCCACTCCTCATTGCCGATCGACCAGATGATGATCGATGGCGAGTTGCGGTAGCGCTTGATCATGACTTCTAGCTGCGCCAGGCCTTCGGGGCTGGAGCTCATCTGTCGCGTCTCGCACATCATCATCATTCCCATGCGGTCACAGGCCTCAACCAACTCGGGCGTGGGCATGTTGTGCGAGGTGCGCACGGCATTGCACCCCATCCCCTGCAGCACGCCGACGCGGAAGGCCTGCATGCGGTCCGGCAGCGCCGCGCCAACTCCGGCGTGATCCTGGTGGTTGCATGTCCCCTGGATCTTCATTGATTTTCCGTTCAGGAAAAAGCCGTGGTCGGCGTCGAAGCGGACCGTTCGCACGCCAAACGTGATCCGCTCCGCATCGCGCACCGTGCCACCGGATTTGAGGGTAACGATGGCGGTATAGAGGTTGGGCGAATCGACAGACCAGAACAATGGATGGTCTATATGCGCCGCCGCAATGAATCCGTCTTCGGTGAACCGGGTGTCGCAGCACGGGCCCACTGGCTGCTCCTGCGTATCGGCGGTGGCCACGGTTTTCCCGGCAGGATCAAGAATCTCCCAAGTTACCGTCGCAGGCGCTACCCCGCCGGAATGATTCTCGATGCGAGTAGCCATTTCAACCGCGGCGAATTGTCCCTCCAGCGTGACGCGGACGACGCTTTCCCACGGCGCCAGGTGGAGCGAGTCGGTCTTCGTAAGCCACACGTGCCGATAAAGCCCCGCGCCCTCGTAGAACCACCCGTCGCCAAAACTCGCGTCCACGCGTACAACGATGCAGTTCTTCGCACCCACCGAAAGAAAGTCGGTAATGTCAAGGCGGAATGGTGCGTAGCCGTTATCGTTGCGGCCGATAAAGCACCCGTTCACGAAGACGAGCACGTCGCGAAAGGCTCCGTCGAACTCCACCGCGATGCGGCGCCCGGCATCAGCAGCGGGAATATCGAACTCGCGCCGGTACCACCCCACGCTTGTCTCCGGATAGCGTCGGCCGAGCGGCTTGAATCCATGCGGTGCCAGCGTGTCGTCCCAGACAAACGGCAGCTCCACAGCCCAGTCGTGGGGCAGGTTCAGCGAGCGCCATTTCGAGTCGTCGTATCCCACCCGCGCAATCTTGAAGTTGTCGGTCTTGCTGAAGTCCTCCTGAGTATTTCCAAAACCCAGATCCTTTGCCGGGTCGGTGCCGTTGCCGAACTGGAACTTCCAGCCAGCGTCGAAGAGCAACTTCTCGCGCGGGCCAATTGGCCCCGCCCCGCCGGCATTCGCATCGGTAGCCATAAAGGTCGCGGCGCGCGCCCAACCCGCGCGGGCCAGCAACGACGAGGTTGACAGAGCCAATCCAGATGAGAGCAGAGTGCGGCGAGAGATGGGAGACATGACAGCCTCTTTCAGTTGAATACCCGCCGCAGATACGTCCTGATGATCAAGCGGCGGACAACATGGCACTATAAACCAGCCCGCGCAGGGCTGTATACGCTTTCAGGAAAGCGCCGCGATGCCGTCTCTCACAGAGCCAGATCGGCCTCAGGATCAGCACAGAGCAAAAGCTTTGGAGATGGTAAACTCAGACAGTCAGCCCGCATGATCGGAGAGATGGCCGAGTGGCTGAAGGCGCACGCTTGGAAAGCGTGTTTAGGGGAAACTCTAACCTGGGTTCGAATCCCAGTCTCTCCGCCACTTCGCGGTGGATAGGTTTATTATTCGCTTCCAAATTACACATTATATTAGATTTGTACGCAATCACAAACGACGCATTCGCCGATTTAGTATCTTCAAATACCGTTGTTTCCGCACGCGTTCTGCCCCGTGACACATTCGGTTTTCTTGTTCTTAGTTGCGCCCCGAGTCGGCATTCTCATCGGCGCGACGTCCTTCGACCAAGTAAACATCTCGCTGAAACCCTGTATCCGATCTGGTCGGACCTCCATGATCTCGTCGGGGCAAAAGGTGTGGGTTTTGAAACAGCGTTTTCAAGAGAAAGCGACTACTATCTCGTCCTAGTCCTTCCCCGCCGCAAACACGTCGGCCTCTTGGTTCAACTTGTCCGGCGTGACGGCGTGCGTATAGAACACAAGCAAATAGCGAAACGTTATCGACTGGCCTTTCTTGAGCGTGTAGTTGAGCGGTGGCTGCTTTGTATCGAACATGTGGCGCCCGAGCGGATTCGCGGCAAACAACCCATAGCCGCGCGCATGCCAGTACGTCGGATAGCCGACATTCCCGGGGTGGTCGAAGATCGCGATGGTTGCCGTGTGTCCCAAATCGTCACGCCCGGTGAGTGAGCACCAGCGGCCGCGTTTCGACCACACCGCTTCTCCATTCACTCCCTCGCTCGTTCGGTACTCGCCGGTCGGTGGCGCCACACCTGCCAGATCCGTCGACGCCGCAACCTTCGTTGCCAAGCCGTTCGCGTCGGTAAACGTGCCGCCCTTTTCTTCAGGTGACTCAAGCCATCGCGCCACGCGCAGCCCGAGTAAGCCATCTTTATCGTCATTGAAAACAACATCGTCCAGTGCCTTCAGCTTCACGATCAGGTCGATGCTGCGCGTCTCCCCGTCACGGGCGAAAACATAACGCGTAGTTTCAGCCAGAATGGGATGTTGATTCCCATCGATCCACGTCGAATCGGTGATGAGTTCGCCGCGCGCCACTCCGCTCTTTGCTAGAACGATTCGGTCGAACACAATCGTCCCCATTTTCGAGGCTCGCGCCGCCAGGATTGCATCGGAATTGTTCCAGAAATCGAACCCATTCACGTTCGAGTAGTTGAACCACAGGCCATCGTGGTGCGGGTGGTCGGTTCGCTCGCCGGGGCGCGGCTCGAGCGGCCAGCCTCGCGTGATGGTCACTCCGTCCGCATCCACGATCGGGTAAAGCACCGGCTTCTTCAGCGTCGTCGGCCAGAGATAGGACGTGAAGGGCTGCCCATCGATCGTGATATCGACGCGCCGCTTCGCGGTGTCGGGAACCACTTGCACGCCCTTTGGCGGTGCCGCCAAGGCAACCGCAGCAAGCCATGACACTGCTGCCACCGCGGCGATCAGCACTCGGCTACGCATACACCTTGCCTCCGGCCAGCACCTGCTGCGTCTTGTCATCGAAGGTGACCTTCAACCCCGTTTGGATGGCCGCCACGTTCATGCACAACGCGATGGAATGGCTGTAGCCTGCCTCGATCGGCGCGTTCGGAGTCTTGCGCGAGCGCACGCACTCCATCCAGTTGCGCATATTCGCTGTCGTCTGCGGATCGCCGTGCGTGTTGGCATCCGTCTCAACGGTCTCTGCCTTTTCAACCAGCGAGAAATTAGGCAGCAGATTGGGCTTCATCTTCATCTCGTCGGCAAATCTTGCTGTGAGCCCGCCCGTCGGCGTCACCGTCTGTTTGTCCATGTCGATCATGCCGCCGTTCGAGTAGTAAAGTTCCTTCACGCCGCCGGCCGAGTTGGTGAAGCGCGATGTGTACTGCACTTGGAAACCCTTTGTCGGATCGTCGAGCGGTCCGTAATCAAACACCGCGGTCATTGTGTCCCAATTTGTGCGCCCGTCCTTCCATAGATAAATGCCGCCGTTCGCAACGCACGAGCGCGGGTGCGGCAGGCCGGTGAACCAGTGCACCGTATCGATCTGGTGAACCAGCCACTGGTCCGGAATCCCCGACGAAAACGGCCAGAAGAGGCGAAACTCAAGATATTTCCTGGCGTCAAATGACCCCATATTCCTGCCCAGCGAATAGCGCTTCCAATCGGTGTCTTCTTCCTTCAGCAACGGCACGGCATCGGGCCTGCGCCAGCGTCCGGGTTGGTTCACGTTCCAACTCATCTCGACCATCACAATGTCGCCGAACTGGCCTGACTTGATGTATTCCGCAGCCTTTTGATACGCGGGCGTTGAGCGGCGTTGCGTTCCCACCTGCACTATCCTGCCGCTCTTCTTCACCGCATCAAGAATCATGCGCGCGTCGGCCATGGTGTGCGCAATCGGTTTCTCCACGTAGGCATCGCGGCCAGCCCGCACCGCTTCAGCGCCGTGATAAGCATGCTGGAAATCCGCTGTGGCGATGATGACGGCATCCACATCTTTACGGGCATACAATTCATCGTTGTTCCTGACGGTATCGGGACGATTTCCGCAGAGCTTTTCAATGAAGCCGGCGCCTTCGTCGCGGCGCTGGTTCCAGAGGTCGGAAACAGCCACAATCTGGAAATTCAGCTCCTGTGCATTCTGCTGGAATGCGGGCAGGTCGCCGCCTTTCATGCGATCGCCGCAGCCCACAATGCCGACTCGCACGCGATCGTTAGCGCCCGCAATCTGCGCATAGCTTTTCGCGTTCCATGAAACCGTGGTCGCCGCAAGAGCTGCGCCTCCGGCTTTCAAAAACTCTCTACGATTGTTTTGATTCGATTCCATGATGGATTCCTTTTGAAGTTGGCTTTTCGGTGGAATTCAGCGTGCGTGCGGTGTGCGAAACGAGGCGGTAAACAGTATAAGAGCCGTCGTGATAAGTTGGGCGCTTCGAAGCCCTTCAACAGGGATCCGGAGCGCCCGGCTTTGCGTAACACAAGCGATCAAGCAAGTGGTTAGAAGTTAATCTTCATGCTGCCCTGGAACACGCGGGCTTGGTTGTATGTTGCCGAGACCTGACCAAAAGTCGATGACGTAAGAGTTGCCGCGCCACCGGTATTGGCAGGCAGGGATCCGGTCGATGAGCTGGATGGTGGTTGGAAGTCAGGATGATTCAATACGTTGAATGCCTCCAGCCGCAGCGTGGTCGTCAAGCTCTCATGGATCACGAAGATGCGCGAAATCTGCGCATCGAAGTTCAGCGAACTCGGGCCCCGGAACGTGTTCTTGCCGATATTCCCGTACGTTCCCAGAGCCGGGCAGCCGGCGGCCGCGGCTGAAGCGCACCCAGCGGTTTGCCAGACCTGCTGGAATGCGGCCGGATTTAAGTACTCGCGATTGGCCTCGGTCGCAGCGGGGGCGCGGAAGTGCACCTCGGCATACGGACTCACGCCCGGAACCCTGTTGGGCCGGTCGTTGCCTACATCGGTCAGTGAGTTGTCCTGTCCTGCAGTCACGGTGAACGGCGCGCCGCTCTGGATGCGGATCAGCGGAGCCAATTCCCAGTTGTTGATAACCAGCTTTGCAAAGCTGTTGAGGTGCGAGTTGAAGCCGCTCTTGGCGATCAAAACAGCATTCTCAATATGGCGGAAGTCCGAACCGCACGGGCCGTAGTCCATCGAGAGTTTGTTCGGATTCTCGACCGTCGTGCCTGCCAGGTCACCCTGCGCGTCTTCGATGTCCAGGCATTTCGACCATGTCCAATTGGCCAGGAGGCTGAAGGTGCTCGACATGCGGTGCTGGACCGACGCCACCATGCCGTTGTAATTCGCCGTTCCCTCATCGCTCACGATCACCGATCCGCTGCCGCTCCCCAGGTACATGTTGCCGCCGATCTGCCCACCCGAGCCGTTCAGGGAGTTCGGATTCTCGGTTGTCAGCAGGAACCGCGAAGTCTGGTTTCCCGTGGTCGAGCAGTTCGTCCCCGCCGCGCCCGGCTTCACTGCCGCCGGTCCCGTGGTCACGATGCCCGCGCAGCCCGTTCCGCCCGCACCCCACTCGCCCGGAATAAAGACCGCCGGGTCAAACGGGTAACCTACAGGATCGTGGCGCGTCGAGTTGCCGATGTAATCCAGTTGCGCCTGCCAGTTGTTGCCGAATTCGCGCTGGATGCTGAAAGTCCATTGCACCGAGTAGGCCGCCTTGAAGTGCGCCGGCATCACGATGAATTGCGACTGCGGGAAGAAAAGTGCCTGCGTCGGATTCGGAATCTGCGGCTGCGGAAACGGACTTGTTGTAATCGTACCCACCGACCACGGAGCCGCGAAGGGAATCGGCGGCGACGACGAGGTCTGTGCATTGGTGACCGCCGTCGCAAACGGCGGGTTCTGCTGGTTGCGCTGCGCGGTAAAGAAGTTCGGGTTGTCGAACATCAGCGCCAGGCCGCCGCGAAACACCGTCTTGCCGTTGCCCGTCGGGTCGAACGATACCCCGAGGTTCGGCGAGAACTGCATCCACGAGTTCTGCGTGAACTGCTTTGTCACGCCCTTGTCGCCGTAGTAAAGCGCTCCGGCCGGCGCGTTCGGATACACGGTGCTCACGGTATTCGAAAGGAAGTTGGCCATGCTGAATTCAACCCCGCGGTTGAAGTAATCGTGCGGCATGACGTTCGGTCCATAGCGTACCCCGCCCACCAGCGTCAGTTGATGCGAGGCGTGAAACGTGTCCTGAACGTAGAGGCTCGGAATCGGTCCGCGCAGTGCGTTCTGTTGTTGCTTGCTTTGCTGGAACGGGCTCGTCGAGCCCAGGGTCCCCATCAGGAAATCGAGAGACTGATCGCCAATTGTGCTGCCGCCCTTGGGTCCACTGCCCGAGTATTCGCCGTTAAAGGTGAAGATGCCGTTGCCTTCGTAGGCGTTTCCGATATTCAGCTGGTTCTGCACCCACTCGCCGCCGAACCCGATCTGGTGCTTGCCGCGAACCCAGGTCACGTCGTCGTCAATTGAGGCCGTGTTGTCGTTGAAGTGCGCCACCGAGTTCGTGCCGCCGCCGATGGTGAATTTGCCTTCAGACATCTGCAAGCCGTTGGGCACCACCTGGAAGACGTTCACGCCCAAGGTCGCTGCATTGATGTCGTTCGCTGCGTACCCGCGGTTATTCACGCGCCGAAGAATCGAGACGTGCGCTGAATTCACCACGTTCGGCGAAATCTGGTAAATCTCGCCCAGCGTAAACGTCTGCACCCGCTCGATGTTTCCCGATTGCGTGGTGATCAGGATGTTGGTCGGCGAGAAGTACGCGGGGAACTGGTAGCCATCGATGAAATACCGTCCGAAGAGATTGTTCTTCGAGTTGATAGTAAAGTCCTCGCGAGTCACGAACTGGTTGTCGGTAACTTTGTACGGAATGGCATAGGAAACAAATCCGCACCCGCTCGGGTCCACCGTCCCGCCCACGACGTCGGGCGGCAAATACTTTTGCAAGGCCAGCGCCGGCGCGCTGTAGGTTGGCTGCGACGGGTATTTGTTTCCGACCAGCGCTGTACCGGTTAAGGGGTCGACCAGAGGAATCGCGGCGTGAGTTGAATTGCAGGGATTGCTGCCGGTTACACCGGGTACGCCGTCCGTCACGGAAAAGTCACCTGTCAGGTTTGCGGCTGTCGGCACCGTGGCCTGGGTATTAGACTGCGTTTGGTCCGCATCCCAGCGTTGGTAGGCCGCGAACGCAAACATCTTGTTGCGCTTGACAGGCCCGCCGAAGACTCCGCCGAACTGATTCTGGTGGAGAGTGTCTTTCGGCGAACAAGTGGTCTTCGGAGCCACCGGAGTACAAGTGGAGAAAAAGTTCGTCGCGTCGATGTAGTTGTTGCGGATGAACTCGAATCCCTCGCCGTGAAACTGGTTCGATCCCGACTTCGTCACCACATTCACCATGCCGCCAACGTGCCCGCCGTCCTGCGCGCCCAGGTCCGTCGATTCGACGCTGAACTCGCTCACTGCGTCAGGGAACGGGTAGGGGAGGTTGCCGTTCGCCATGTAGTCCTGGTTGTCGCCGCCATCCAGCCGCCACAGCGTCGTATTGCCGCCGCCGCCGGCGATCGAAACCGAAATTGTCTGGTAAGAATACTTGCTGCCTGTGAAGTCGCCCGCGGGCGCCGGGCTCGAACCACCCGATGCCGTAATCAACGCGGTCATCTGTCGTCCATTTAGCGGCATCTCGGTCACTTCACTCGAATCGATGGTCTGCTTGAACGTTGGGTCTTCGGTCTGCAGCGCCAGCCCTTCGGCCTGCACCTCAACCGTCTGTTCCCTGCCGCCTACTGTCAGCACAGGGTTCACCGTGATGCTGCTGCCCACTTCGAGCACAACCCCCTTTTGCTCGTAGGTCTTGAATCCGGAGGCGCTCACGCTTATGTCGTAGGTGCCGATGGGATCGTTGGGAAACAGGTACACACCGCTTCCGTCGGTCTGCGTTTCGCGCTTTACGTTTGTGGCTTCGTCGGTCAGTTCGACGTGCGCCGCGGCAACAACGGCCCCGCTCGAGTCGGAGACCGTGCCCTGAATACTGCCTGTGCCGGCGATTTGCGCGCGGGCCCCGGCCGGGACAAACATGAAAGCGGTTACACCGAGGGCAAAAATCAGGCTCATGGCCCACCGCAGTGGCCTCTTTTCCTGCCGAACCTCTGGATTCATACCGACTTGTTCCATCGTTTCCTCCTCAAGTAGATCGATTGGTCCTGCCATGATCGATTTCACCGCGCCGATTTTCATTTGATTGCGATGAATGGAACCAGCGCTCATTCTTTCCGGGGACAGTGGTCAGACCACAACCGCTTCGCGCAACATGGTTACAAGCATCCTGAGCCGCTGTCAACATTTATTTCTATTTCGGGTCTCGAAGTAACTGGTCAGCGCGATTTTTGACACGGGAATTTGCCGTTTGGCTGTGGGCTTTCTGCTAAGGAACCAACAGAGTGGAAGCAAGTAAGCGATTTCTCGAAAGATGCTGCGGAACTGGATTCCCTTGCGGCTTCGCAGCACTCGTCGTACTCAACAGGACAGTTCGCGTCTCGGTTTGCGGTTCACTTCAATCGAGGTGAAAGATTTCTTCGAGCGGAAACATTGCATCATCCGGGCTGTCGCCCTTGAGGGTGTCGAAGAGCGGCGCCATTTCAATCTGCCAGAGCTCGTTTACCGGGTGACGCTTCATGGCTGCGCGGCTTTTGTCGAAGTCGTCAGTCTCGCAGTAGCCGACCACAATGCCATCGGGGCGCAGAAAGAGGGAGTAATTTCGCCATCCGGCCTGGCGGAGCGCGGCGAGCATCTCCGGCCAAACCTTAGCATGGCGGGCCTTATATTCTTCGATTTTTTCCGGGTGTACCTTGAGCAGAAAGCACGTGCGCATCGCGTTCCTTTTTACATACCAAACAACCTCGAATGATCCCGCAAAAATCCTAACACCGGTCGCACGCGGGAAGTGAAAGGAAAGCCGGCGGACAACTGGGATGAAGATAGGATCCACTCGAGCCAGAAGGCGCGCGAAAGAGGCGATAGGCCAGGAGTAAGACAAAGATTCCGGCGAGGTTCCGGTTCCGTGCTGGCGGAGGGGGCTCAAGTTTCGTTCCATTTTCTATTTCTCATTTTGTATCTCGCCAGATTACGATGGACCGCCGAGGGGGTTCCGTCGTGCGATTCTCCTGGACTAGGCTTTCTTTCCGCCCCTGTGCCCGCATTCTTCTCGCCGCGATCCTGCTGGCTCTGCTTGCGCCATCGCCTTCTGCGTCTCAGGCATCGGTTCAGGCGGACTCCCCGGCGGCCATGCGCGCCGGTTTTGCCACGCCGCCTGATGACGCCCGGCCCATGATGCGCTGGTGGTGGTTCGGGCCCGCTGTGGATAAGGTTGAACTGGCCCGCGAACTGCGCGCCATGCGGGCAGGCGGCATCGGTGGCGTCGAAATTCAACCGGTGTATGCGCTCGAGCTCGACAATCCGGCTGAAAACTTCCGAAATCTGCCTTATCTCTCCAAAGATTTTCTCGATAGGTTGAGTTTCGCCGCGCAGACGGCGCACGATCTTGGCCTGCGCCTCAATCTGACGCTCGGTAGCGGTTGGCCGTACGGCGGATCGTATGTTCCGGTCACGGATGCGGCGGGCCGCCTGCGCATCGTGGCCGACGCGGTGCCGGCCGATGCCACTTCCATTCCGATTCCTTCCGCGGGGAGTGGGGAAAAACTGCTGGCCGCGTTTCTCGCGTCGGGAACTCCGAGCCAGTACCATGCCGAGCACGCGGAGTTGCTCCATGCAATCGACGCCTACCGTCTCACATTGCCCGTCGGCCTCGCGGGCCCACATGTCGCTCTGTTCTTCATCTCCAGCCGTACCGGGCAACAGGTAAAACGCGCAGCCGTCGGCGCCGAAGGATTTGTCCTCGACCATTTCAGCATGGAGGCGATCCAGAACCACTTGAAGAACGTCGCCGATCCACTCATCCAGGCCTGCGGGAAGAACGTTCCCTATTCGGTCTTCAGCGACAGCCTGGAGGTATACGAATCCGATTGGACACCCGACTTCCTTGACGAATTCCGCACGCGCCGTGGTTACGACCTTACGCCGCACCTGCCGGATCTCGTGGCCGGAACCACGCCCAAGGCCGCCGACCTGCGCTACGACTGGGGGCGCACGCTGGCCGAGCTGATCGACGAGCATTATCTGACGCCATTGAATACCTGGGCACGCGAGCATCACACGCGGTTTCGCTCGCAGAGTTACGGGACGCCCGCGGTCACGCTCTCGAGCAACGCGCTCGTCGATCTGCCTGAGGGCGAGGGCTCACAATGGCACGGACCGTTCTCGTATACGCGATGGGCGACATCGGCAAGCCACCTCTATGGTCAGACCATCACATCGTCGGAAACGTGGACTTGGTTGCATTCACCATCGTTCCGCGCCACCCCGCTGGATATGAAGGCCGAGGCAGACACTTTCTTCCTGCAGGGAATCAATCAGCTCGTCGGCCATGGCTGGCCCTATTCGCCTCCTTCAGCCGGCGATCCAGGCTGGTCGTTCTACGCGGCCGCAGTCTTCAACGATCACAATCCCTGGTGGATGGTGATGCCAGATGTGACTGCGTATTTATCGCGCGTGAGTTACCTGCTGCGACAGGGCGCGCCGCAGAACGATATTGCCGTGTTGTTGCCGGAAGAGGATGTGCAGGCGCGATTCAAGCCCGGGCACGTGTCGGTGAGCGACGAGATGCCTCGCCTGTTGGGACCCGATCTGGTGCCAGCGATTCTAGATGCTGGCTACAACTTCGATTTCATCGACTCCGCGGCTATCGATCGCGTAGGAATTCACTACATGGCGCTCGTCATCCCGGGGGTGGAGCGTTTGCCGCTTGCGACATACCGGCACATTGAGGACTTCGCGCGTCGCGGCGGTTTGGTGATCGCCATCAAGAGCCTTCCCTCACGTGCGCCGGGCTTCAACGAAGCTCTACGCGACTCGGCAGCGATCGAGCAGATTTCGCAGAGACTTTCCGACCCTGCGGTGAAAAACGTCAAGGTGGTTGCAAGCGGCGCGGATGTGGGCGCGGCGATCCTTTCCTTCCTTCTAAAGCCCGACGTCGCGCTGAGCCCCGTGACGCCCGAAGTTGGCTTCGTCCATCGCAAATTGCCTTGGGCGGATATTTATTTTGTGGCCAACACCGATAACCGTCCACACGCCTTCGATGCGACGTTCCGCAGTTCATTGAGTAATGCGGAATGGTGGGATCCGTTCACGGGAAGAATCACGAGCGCTGGAACGGGCAGCACGATTCACTTCAACCTGGCACCATACGAATCGCGAGTCCTCGTAGACATCCACGGCCTGCCGCAGGCGCCGAAGCCGATCGAAGCCGCAACATTCGCTCCGATCGATCTGACCCACGATTGGAAGGTGACGTTTGAGAAGACGGGCGCGGTGGAAACCATGCAAAGCCTGCACTCATGGACTGACGATGAAGCTCAGAAATATTATTCCGGCACGGCGACTTATGAGCGCGCGATCGAGATTCCCGACTCCGTTGCCCACGCCGGCGCCGTGTTACTTGATTTCGGCTTGGGAACGCCGGTTGAGCGCACGACGCTTCATCAGGCGGGAATGCGCACGTGGTACGACCCGCCGCTGTGCGAAGCGGCTTTGGTCTACGTGAACGGAAGATTGGCAGGACCGGTCTGGCATCCGCCGTACCGGATCGACATTGCGCCGCTCCTGCATCCGGGCGCGAACGAATTGAAGATCGTCGTGGCAAACACTGCCATCAATGAGCTCGCCGGGCGCGCTGCGCCGGATTACCGGCTGCTTAATCTTCGCTACGGTGAAAAGTTCACACCACAGGACATGGATCATCTCGAACCGCTTCCCTCAGGAATCCTTGGTCCATTGCGATTGATTTCCGACAAAGATGCGGAAGAGTAAGAAAATCGCCAATGACGACGGAATCCTCCGCAAAGACAAAAATGCGGCAAGGATGACCGTGCCTACTACTTGCGGAAGTGCGCGGCCAGGTTAGTCAGGACGCCCGAGAGGATGCTGACGTCGTTGCCGACGGCGGTAAAGTTGAAGCCCAGGTCGAACATGGCTTCCGCTTCGTCTCGGTCCCCGGTGAGGAAGCCGGCGGATTTGCCCGCGGCGCGGATGCGCTTGACTGCATCTTTGATGGCGGCCTGCACTTCAGGCTGCCCTGGATTGCCGAGATGGCCGAGTGATGCGGCAACATCGCTTGGGCCGATGAAGATTCCGTCGACGCCTTCAACGGCAGCCACGGCTTCAATCTCGTTGAGCGCGGCCCCGGTTTCAAGCTGCACCAGGACGCAGGTGTCGAGGTGAGCGTTGCGGTGATAGTCCGCCGTGCGGCCGTAGTCATTTGCGCGGATGGCGCGGGCGACGCCGCGAATGCCCAGCGGAGGATAGCGCGTAGAGGCAACAGCACGGCGCGCTTCGTCGGCATTCTGCACCCATGGGATGAGAAGCGAACGCGCGCCCACGTCGAGCGCGCGCTTGATAATGACCGGTTCGTTCCATGGAATTCGAAAAACAGGTTCGGCCGTGCCGCCCTGCATGGCCTGCAACTGCGGCAACAGGGTGGTGATGTCGTTGGGGCCGTGCTCGCCGTCCACGACGATCCAGTCGAATCCGGCACCGGCGGCGATCTCGGCGGCAACAGGACTGGCCAGGGAACACCAGAGGCCGACCTGGCGCTCGCCTCGCGCCAGCGCCAGCTTGAATTTGTTGGGTGGGAATTTGCCGGGCCGATCAGCCATGGGTTGGAACTCCTTTCGAGATTGTAAGGCGCGGAATCATGCAGGCGGAACGGCAAAGTCGAGGCGCTTGATTTGGCCGACTAGAGGACCATAGCTCACGATGGCGCAGAAGGCAATAAGTCCGACGAAGACGAGCGCGCCGTTGTAGGAGTGAGTTTTCTGGACGATGTGCCCGATGATGAGCGGCGTGGAGATTCCGGCCATGTTGCCACAGAGGTTGAAGAGTGCGCCGTTCATGCCGACCATGCCTCGCGGGGAGGTGTCGGAGACGACCGTCCAGCCGAGCGCGCCGAAACCCTTGCCGAAAAACGAAATCGACATGAACAAAATCATGAGGATCTGCGATGACGCATAGTTGCAGGCAACGATGGTGATCGAAAGCGCCAGGCCGGCGATGATGGGAAGCTTGCGACTGAAGGTGAGCGAGTGGCCGCGACGGAGAAGCCAATCGGAGATGACGCCACCCAGCACTCCCCCGAAGCCTCCGCAGAGGCCAGGTACGGCGGCAGCGAGGCCGACGTTGATGACGGACATGTGGCGGGCCTGCGCAAGGTAGAGCGGATACCACGTAACAAAGAACCAGGTGAGCGTGGCGATGCAGTACTGACCAATGTAGACGCCAACAAGCATGCGGGAGCTGAGAAGCTTTTTGACGGTGGCCCAGGTGAGGGTATTGCGACGCGGACTTGCAGCCGAATCGGCGTCGACGAGGCCACCGCCGCGCTCGATGAATTCAATCTCGGCCTGGGAGACGCGCGGATGATCTTTGACGCGGTAGATATTCGTGTACCAGACGAGAGTGAGAACGCAGCCAAGCGCGCCCAGGAACCAGAAGCAACTCTGCCAGCCTGACCCGTGGATCAGCCATCCGAAGATGGGCGCAAAGATCGGCAGAGCGAAATACTGCGCGGAGTTGAAAATGGCTGACGTGCGTCCGCGTTCGCTCGTGGGAAACCAGGCGGCGACGATGCGGCCGTTGCCGGGAAATACGGGCGACTGAAAAAAACCCGAGAGTACTCTTAGGATGAAGATCGCGGTGAAGGCAGCGCTGGCGGCAAGGTACCCGGCAAAGGCGGTGAGAAAAGCGCATATCGACCAGCCGATGATGGCGATGCCGTAGACGCGCTTCGATCCGAAGCGGTCGAGCAATCCGCCGGAGGGAAGCTGGCCGAGCGCGTAGGCCCAACCGAACGCGAAGAGCAGGTAACCCAGCCTCGCCGCATTCAGATTCATTTCTCTGGGCATGGAAGAGGCGGCCTGGGAGAGAGCAGACCGGTCGGCAAAGCTGAAGCAGCTCACCACGAAGAGGATGGCGATGATTAGATACCGAACGCGCGATTGTCTGGATTCAGGCATCGAGAGTGAGTTGGCTCGGCAGAACCTGGGGTTCGATTCGATTCCCACAGTAGCATGCGGAACGATGCTTAGGCTTCTTCGCTAACCGCCTGGAGGAGCGCGCGAATATACCCGTAGCAAAAAGCGAATGACTGCAGGGAGTCGGGATCGGCATTGGCCATCGGAACGTGATCGGGCATGAGCATATAGGGGTAGCCGATCTCCTTGTAGACGCGGATAGCCTTGACGAAATTGACGTCGCCTTCGTCGGGATAAACCTCCATAAAGTCGTTGCGATGTCCGCGAATGTTGCGGAAGTGGACGTTGAAGATTTTCTTGCGCGTGCCAAAGTAGCGAATGACATCGAAGATTTCGACGCCGGGACTCTGGAGGTCTTCAGAGATGGTTCCCTGGCAAAAGTTGAGGCCGTGATACGGGCTTTCCTGAATGGTGATGAATTTCTTGAGTCCATCAATCGTGCCGAGCACACGGTTGACTCCCTGATAGCCCTCGGGCGGCACGCCGGGGTCCTGCGGATGACAGGCCATGCGGATTTTGTATTCGTTCGCGACCGGGATGATGCGATCGAGGAAATATGTGATGCGTTCCCAAAAGGCATCGGCGCTGACCTTGCCGGCTTTGGTGAGCGGTGTTTCGGGATGCGCTTCGGAAAGCTTCCACTGGTGGTATTGCGCGTCTCCGCGGCCCGGGACCCAGCCGCTCCGCAGGATGCCGAGGATGCTCATGTTGTATTTCATGCAGGGGATCCCGGCCTGCGCGCAGTTACGGATGAAGATTTGCAACTGCTCGATGTCGCGATCGCGTTCCGGGCTCTCGGCGAGCATGATGGCAGGATGTTTTTCGTGGTCGATATAGCTGGACTCGAGAAAGGGCGGCGTGGTGCAGTCGATACTGATACCGTATTTGGCAGCCATGTCGACCATGCGCTTGAGCTCGTCAACGGTGGCGTAGAGCCGGTCGCCGTCAATTTGCGGATAGCCGCAGATGTTGCGCACGCCGTAGCGAGCGAGGTATTGGAGATGAACGTCGTTGGTGGGAGCGGTCTGGTCGCCCAGTTTCATGAGGACGGGCGGGGCTGCGGTGGGCGGAGCGGCAAGCGATTGTGTGGCGAGGAGGCCGGCGGCGCCAGTTGATGTGAGGAATTGTCTGCGATTCATCTCTTCGACTCCGGTTGAGGTGCGGCCCAGTCTTCAGAAAGCAGAAGACGCGACGCGCGCTCCAATGAAATTATGAGAGCGTCTGTATGCCTGTAAAGGAGAATCGCCAGCTCGCAAGGTGAGGTTTATGATCGAAAAGCAGCGTGGCTGGGTTGACGACGGCTGGGCGGCGGTGAGCTTGTCGATGAATCCCCGATATCTTCGCGTCAATGTGCGCGACAATGTGGCGATTGTCGTGAATCAGGGTGGGCTGCCGGCTGGGAGCCGCTTCGATTCAGGGCTGGAGTTGCGCGAGGCCATCCCCGAGGCGCACAAGGTTGCGCTCACCGATCTCGCCAAGGGTGAACCGATCGTGCGCTATGGTGTGACGATTGGATACGCGAATCGGAACATTGCGCAGGGCAGCTGGGTGCATGAGGGGCTGATCATTGAGCCGGAGGCGCCGCTGCTTGCTGATTGTCCGCTGGCAACGGCAACGCCTAAACCATTACCCCCGCTCGACGGATACACCTTCGAGGGCTATCGCAACCACGACGGCTCGGTGGGCACAAAAAACATTTTGGGAATCAGCACCACAGTGCAGTGCGTCGCCGCCACCGTTGATTACGCGGTGCGGCGCATCAAGGCTGAGATCCTGCCGCGATATCCGAACGTGGACGATGTCGTTGCCATTACGCATCCTTATGGCTGCGGCATAGCCTTGAGCGCACCGGGTGCGGAGATCCCGGTCCGCACGCTCAGGAATCTCGGCCTGCATCCGAACTTCGGGGGCGAGTTGCTGTTGGTAAGCCTCGGCTGCGAGAAATTGCAGCCCGGGCTTTTGATGGGGGACGGCGGGCTCAAAGTGCTTCAGGAGGAGCCGGCCGTGGCCGTGTTGCAGGACACGCACGATGGCTTTCGCGAGATTGTGGACACGATCATGAACCTCGCCGAGGCACGGTTGATGAAATTGGACGCGCGGCGGAGGGTGACTTGCCCCGCTTCCGATCTGGTGGTGGGCTTGCAATGCGGTGGGTCAGACGCATTTTCGGGAGTGACCGCGAACCCGGCCGTCGGATTTGCCGCTGACCTTTTGGTGCGCGCGGGCGCAACGGCTATTTTTTCCGAGGTGACGGAAGTCCGCGACGCGGCGCACCTGCTGACGGCACGAGCGGCCACCCCGGAAATTGCACGAGACTTTCTGCGCGAGATGGCCTGGTACGACGACTATCTGCATCAGGGCGGCGCCGACCGGAATGCAAATCCATCTCCCGGCAACAAGAAGGGCGGCCTGGCAAATATCGTCGAGAAGACCATGGGATCGGTGGCCAAGGCAGGAAGTTCAGCGCTGATGGGTGTAACCGGACCCGGCGAGCGTGTGACGCAAAAGGGGCTGATATTCGCGGCGACACCAGCGGGCGACTTCATTTGCGGCACGCTGCAACTGGCAGCATCAATGAACGTGCACATCTTCACCACCGGTCGCGGTACGCCCTACGGCCTGGCAATGGCGCCGGTGATCAAAGTGGCTTCAAACAGCGGGCTTGCACGACGCTGGCATGACTTGATCGACGTCGACGCGGGGAGAATTGCAACCGCGGAAGCGACGATTGAAGAAGTCGGATGGGAGATCTTCTCCATGGTGCTGGAAGTGGCCAGCGGGCGAAAGAAGACGTGGGCCGATCACTGGGGCCTGCACAACGAATTCACAATCTTCAATCCGAGCCCGTTGACATAGAAAGAGCATTTGTCGCAAGCCAAGGACGAGACGTTTGGGGTCGCCTGCCGGAACCCTGTCGCGAACGGAGTACAAGAAGGACAAGGATCATCTCCGCCTAACGCGGGCCGGAACGTTGATCGACCGGCAACTTTCGGGCGAGGTAGCAACGCCCGGCCGAATTCCGTTGCGGGCCAGGATTGGCGCTCAACGCGAACTGCTCATTGCATTGTTCAGTCCATGAATACGCAAACATATGATTAGAAACGTCTTACTCGCGGATAGAAATCCGAGCCTCCCAGCCGCTTCTTAGCGCATATTCCTCGTCCGGCTCGCCCTGCCTGCTGGAAACGACAATTTCGCGGCGCTAGATAGCTGAAAACTCCCCTACGTCGTAGACAATGGGACTGAAATCGTCATTGTTTGAAGGCCAAACACGCTGTGCCCGAGTTCCAGAAATATATGACGGGGTGAGCCAGACTGGCGAGACCGCCCGACGTCGGTTTGAGGAACCGGACCTGCCACCTGATGCACGGCCCGACCGGCCTGGGGAACGCTCTTGTGCGCCCGGTTGCTCTTACATTATGATTACGGAGTCGGAATTATTACGACAGTCGAAGAAAATCTTAGATCATGGGAATGATTGCACTTAGGCTCATGGTGGACCAGGCAATCTGCGCTCCTCGAGCGTTGCGTTGAGCGCCTCATCTAGCGTGAAGAAATAGATCGGCAATTCGGGCAAGACGGATGGCGAGGAGGTCGCTCATTCAAGTCATGGGCTCGACAGGGATGCATGGATCACGAATGTGATCGGGAGGAAAGTTATGCGGCCGGAACAGTGGGAGACTTTCAAGCGAGCAGTGCGTCGCGAAAAAATCGACAAGATCCCGATGGCGCTCATCATCGATAGTCCGTGGATTCCGGGATACCTGGGGATCAAACATCTGGACTATTTCTTGGATCCCGAGGTTTGGTTTCAATCGAACTTGAAGATCATGCAGGAATTTCCAGACATCATCTTCATCCCTTCCTGGTGGATGGAGTACGGGATGGCCGCCGAGCCTTCGATCCTGGGATCCAAAATCAAGTTCTGGCAGGACAACACGCCCAGCGAATACCACACGCTTTACCGGCTCGAAGACATCGATAACTTCCCCGAGTACGAGGTCGAGGCCGACGGGTTTGCAGGCCTCACCCTGCATCGGATTGGCATGGCGCGCCAGCGGATTCTCGATGCCGGCTACATTCTCCCCATGGTCACCTCGCGCGGGCCCATGTGCACCGCAGGATTTGTCCGCGGGACAACGGAATTCATGATCGACCTCGTCGAAAACCCAAAGGGCGCGCATAAACTGCTTGATCTCTGCACGCGCGTCATTATTGACTGGCTGAAGGCGCAACAAAAAGTCATAGGCGATTCAGTTGAGAGCATTTTCATTCTCGACGACATCGTCGGGTTCGTTGGCGAGGAGCATTACCTTGAGTTCGCGCATCCTTATCTCAAGCGAATCTGCGATGCCTTTCCCAAAGATTGGGTCAAGCTCTATCACAACGACGCTGAGGTAGACGCTTGCCTCGACCACCTGCCCGACACGGGATTCAATGTGCTCAACTGGGGCAAGCAGCGGCACATTACTGAAGTAAAGCGGCGGGTCGGCGACCGCATGTGTCTGATGGGTAACGTGAATCCGCTGGAGGTCGCGGTTCGCGGAACTCCCGAAGAAGTGAAAGACGAAACTCTGGAAGTTCTGGAGGGTTCGGGCGGCGAGGGCATCATTCTCTCCGTCGGCGGCGGCACGAGTCCGGGAATGCCGCGCGAAAATATCCTGGCCATGCTTGAGGCCCTCGAAGAATTCAATGCCAAACGCGCCGCTGGAGCGGTTGCAAGCGCTCACTGAGGGAACGATTCGATGCCCGATTATGCCTTGATGAATCAACACCTGTACGAAGGAAACGCCGACCAGGTGGGCAAGTTGACTGAGGCCGCACTGGCCGAGGGACGCACTGCGCAGGAAGTGCTGACTGAAGGTCTCATCGCCGGCATGAGCGTGGTCGGCGAGGACTTCAAGCACAACGTGCTCTATGTGCCGGAGGTTTTGATTGCCGCGCGAGCCATGAAGTCTGGCATGGCAGTACTTAAGCCTCTGCTGACATCGAAGGACGGCGGCTCCAAGCCTCGCGGTATTTTGCTGATGGGCACGGTTCGCGGCGACTTGCACGATATCGGCAAGAACCTTGTGGGCATGATGGCCGAGGGCGCGGGCTTTGAGGTTCATGACATCGGCGTGGATC
>CAZVYV010000018.1:4396-20931 GCA_964630985.1 uncultured Occallatibacter sp. | reverse complement strand
CCCAGCATCGTGCCGGTGGCACAGATGCCGAAGTTTCTGAGGAACTGATGCCCACGCGCGAGAACGGAAACAATTCAGAGGCCAGCCGTGAGTCAAGAATCATGGAACTGGCGGTCTGGGACTGGCGCGGCAAGCCCGTGGTCTGGATCAGGAAGCAGCTCGACAACTGCCACTATGAGACGCTGTGCAACTACCGCGCCTCGGACCTCTACAAGCAGACGCTCGAAGAACTGAAGGATGCCTGGCGGGATTCGATCAGGAAACTGCCCGAAACCGCGGAGTTGAAAAAGCAAGTCACGCTGGGGATGAAGATGGCGCTCGATCGCATCATCGGTATCCTGGCCGACGATGACGCGGCCCCGAAGGATGTGATTGCGGCCGCGCGGCTCGCGGCGCAACTGGATGGCCGTTTCCTGCGCGCGAACGAGGATGGAGAAGGCGTCGGGCGCGACGTGGACTCGGTTGCTCAGGAGCTGGTTACGGCTCTCAAACGGCATGAGGGCATGGTGAATTGATGGAAGAGTCTATCCCAGTACGGGAAGAATGCGCGGTGGTTCCCGATGGCGTGTCAGTCACAACCACAAACTTAAAGTGGTACATACGACTCAAGCAAGGCGATCAGTATTTTCTGATTCGGGCCTATCGGGATGGAGTTACTCCTCCAACTGTGGAACTTGAGAATCGATGATCTCCCCCTCGATTGAGGCCATTGCCGACGCCCTGGCCCCACAATTCGATCATTCGGCAACGCGGTGGAAGATTCTGCCCGTCACCGAAGACATGAGCCCGCGCATCAAGCGGGTCATTGTCAGGTTGAACGGGTTTGGATCGCTCTACTACTTCAACAAAGTGATTCTCAACCACTCGCGCCTGTCCCCAAATCTGCACGGCATGATCTGCCGCCAATTGGAGCAGGAATCGCTCAGACTGGCGCTCGAAGTCCCGCGCGACATGTTCAAGACGACGGTGGCCTCGGTCAGCGCGCCGATGTGGTGGGCGCTGCCATTTGGGGATGCTGACGAGGAACTGATGCGCCGGCTGGGGTACGGCGATGCGTGGATTCGCTGGATGCGGCGCGCGCACTACTCGTCCACCCGGACCTTGATCGCTTCGGAAGTGATCGACAACGCCATCAAGATCGGGACCAGGATCAGCGGCCACTACCAGAACAATGCGGAGTTCCGCTTCTACTACCCGGAGATCATTCCGAAGACCACCGATGAGCTGAGCGGGACCGGGCGCAAGAAAGACAAATGGAACGCGAAGTCTATGACCCACAACCGGGTCGATGCGGTCTATGTCGGCGAGGGGACGTACAACTTCATCGGCGCCAAGGGTGCTCTGCAGTCGCAGCACTTCGAGCGGCAGGTAATCGACGATCCGGTGGGTGAAAAGGCCATCAAGTCCGACATCGTGATGAACGATACCTGCGAATGGATCAGGAAACTGCCCGGCGCCTTCGATTCCGACCCGGAGAACCCCGGCCGCCTGGCCGATCAGCTGTTTATTGGCAACCGCTGGTCAGAGCGCGATGTGGGGGCGTTTCTCAGGCGGGAGTACGGCGGCCTGATGAAGTTCGAGACGCATTCGGCAGAGGGCGGCTGCTGCCACCTGCACCCATCGGGAGAGAGCATCTTTCCCGAAGAGTTCCCCATGGAGAAATTGGCGGAACTGAGGAAAATCTGGGGTGCCTACCACTACTCGGCGCAGTACCTGAATAATCCGATTGCCGCCGATGCCGTCAGGTTCAAGTCGCACTGGCTGCGCTGGTTCTCGCTGGTGCCGTGGGCTGACCAAAAGATTACGATTGCCAATTCGCAGCAGCTGAGTTCATCGCCGACAGTATCTGAAGTCATGAAATTTCTTGAGCAGGACCGCGCGGAGGCCGCAGGCGCCATCCCCCAGAGACTCAAGATGGCCCTCCGCCACGAGGCCGCGGGGGGCGAGGTGTTGGAGGACATTCGCGCCGGGGAACTGGACCGCGTGGCCATTCTCGACCCCAGCCATTCTGAAACCCCCGGCGGACGCTCCCGGCACGCCATCATCGTGGCTGGAATCTACAACAGGCCCGGCAAGCCGCGGCGGATTTATCTACTGGAGGCCTGGGCGGGTCAGACCAGCTTCGAGATTATGATCAACAAGCTGATCGGCACCAAGGTTGGAAGCCGCGGCCTGGCCGTCAAATGGCGGGTCAATAACATCTACCTTGAGTCGAAGGTGGCCGGACAGCAGGGATGGTACTACGTGTTCCGCGATCGCTGCCGGTCCATGGGAGCAGAAGCCAGCTACGCCGTGCGCGAGTTGAAGACGGAGCGGGCCGCAGACGCCAAAAATACCCGCATCATCGGCATGGAGCCGGTGTACGAAAACGGTTTCTTCTACGTCAATCGCGCCGGGTGCCAGCAGTTCATCGAGGAGTACGAGGTCTATCCCAACGGGCGATTTATCGACCTGCTGGACGTAGCCGGGTACCTCCCACAGACGTTTACCCAGGGCGGAAAGGCCAGCACGCAGGACATGGTGCGGGAGGACTTGCTGAGGAGAAAGCGTATGTTAGACTCTGTTGGAACGGCGGGTTATTAGCATGCCTCTCCCAGTGGAAATGCCGATAAGCAAGCACTTTGGCAAAGACCGCTTGCTCGAGATCGAGAAGTATGTGGACGAGCGCCTGACCGCGCTGAAGATGTCGCTGTCGGATCTGCGCGAGCGCAAGATCACCAAGTGGCGGCGCATCTATCAGGGCATGCCGCTCGAGAAGACGAAATCCTTCCCCTGGCAGAACGCCTCGAACGTGGTCATTCAACTTGTGGGCAGCTTCGCCGATCAGATGCTGGCCAAGTGGCTGATGTCTATTTTCGGGATGGACCCGCTGTGGCAGGTGAATCTGAACGGCATCTGGGAACGCGAGGAACGGGCCGAAGAGCAGCGCGCCGCGGTTCAGGAGTGGCTGATCTTCTCCGGCATGGAGCCCGGCTATCTGAACCTGCTTCCCAAGTACCAGGCGTGGGGATCGACGGTCATTCGCTATGGACTGGGCGCCATGAAGATCATGCCTGAGCGCGTGGTTGAGAAGGTGGCGGCGTATTCAGACCAGGCTGGCCGCGTCGTGTTCAACGACTTCGTAAAGCACGACGGACCGGTGGCGGTTCCGCTCCTGTTTGAGGACTTTCTGATTCCGCTCACGGTGGCGGAGATCGAGCGCAGCCCGTTCACGGCCCAGCGCGTCCGCATGTCGAAGTTCGAGCTTGAAGCCCTGCTCTACGACCCTACCTACGATAAAGAGGCGGTGATGGCGGTGCTGAAGACGCCCGACCGGGAAGGGCCAGAGCAGACCGAGCAAGAGCAGATGATGGATCAGGGCGTGCAGTCGGGCGACACCGGCGGCCCTGCGGCGAAGGTGTGGGACATCTACGAGTGCTGGTTCCCGTACAACGTCATGGGACGCAGGTTCTCAATCATCTACACCTACCATCTGCTGACCAAGAAGACCCTCAAGCGCGTCTTCAATTGGCTGCCGGAGAACTCGCTGCCGTTCGTAAAATCAGTCCTGGGATACGATGGCGAGCGCAGCCATGGCTTCGGCTTTTGCGAGCAGTTGAAGGATTACCAGGAGGAAGTCAGTGCTATTCATAACCGTAGAGGTGACGCATCGACACTGGCGAATACCAATATCTTCCGAGTCGGATCAGGAACTCAACTCGACGCTCAGTTTTCAGTCTTCCCAAACGCTATATTTCCAGGGGAAGAAGGGGCATTTGAGGTCATTCCTCTGGGTCGAACCGCCAACGAAACCATCAAAGACGAAACCATGACCCTGCAGCTTGCCCAGGACCGCGCCGGCGTTGGCCCGTCTTCGGCGGGAGCTGGCGCCGGCACCGTCAACAAAAAGGGCGGATACTCGGCGATGAGCACCTACGCGGTCATGCAGGAGGGCGACACACGCGCCAACCTGTCAAAGACTGGATTCAAGCATTCTCACTATTCACTAGGGCGCTTGAAAATCCTGTTCGACGCCAACTTCGGCATTCCTGAGCGCGACATTGCAGCGTTCGGCAAGCAGGGCAAGAGTTTGAAGCTTGCCCTTGAGAACATCCGTAAGAAGCGGCTGGTGTTGCCGATTCGCGCCGCGACGGGATCGATCAACAAAGAAGTCGAGAAGCAGAACGAGATGCTGCTTTTGAACAACCACCGCGCCCATTGGCAAATGCAGGCTTCCTTGTTGCAGGCGCTGCAGAGTCCCATGATCAGCCCGATCCAGAAGGACTATCTCTGGCAGACATTTACCGCCGGAAACATGCTCATGGCGAAGATCGACAAAGATTTTGGCTTTGAGGACCCAAGTTCGTTACTCCCCTCGCCGGGCGGCGCTGAAGAAGAGGCGCAGATGGCCCACAAAGAGGCGCAGATGCAGACCGCGATGAAGATTGCGCAGCAGCACATGCAGCAGCCTGGCGGTGTGAAGGCGTTGCCGGGCATGCCGCAGGAGCAGCCACCGCAGCAGGGTCAGCAACCACCGCAGGGCGCGCCGCCGAATGGCGCGGCACCGCCTGAGCCAGCACCGCAAGGACCCGTGCAATGAGGGACTGGCATCTAAATTCTGGCGCGTGGGCGCTTGAGTGCATCGCGGAGGAACTGAATGCCGAAAACTTCTACAACTGAACTCGACCTCGCCGAAGTGCTGGCCAAGACCGGCTCCGAAGAATGGCAGACCGCTATTGCATCCCGGCTGGAGTTGATGCACGGCTACCTCGCTCAGGAGGCATGGACCAAAGGCGTTACCCCCTACCTGTCCGCCATTGTGGGATCTGGCCTGCGCAAGTTCCTGCGTGGCAAATCAACACAGGCCGATGCCGATTACTTGCGCGGATTCGTTGCCGCGCTGGAGCTGGTGCTCGCGCTCCCAGCCTCAGTCGAGGGCCAGATCAACCGCGAGGAAAGCAAGGGAAAACAGTCAGGCCCAACCAGGTACACTGACGCCTAAAAAGTTCACCAACACGGAAAACGTTCTATATCGTTGAAAATAAGCCTATTGACACAACGGCCATTGTGCTTTTTACTTGAGCGCAAGGACACTTAAACTATGCCGATACCTGGTTTGGGGGGACGGATGACTGCCGAGCAGATTCTCGGCATGTCAACCGACGAATTCAAGGCCAAGATGGAGGGCGCGGCATCGAAGCAGGACCTCGATGCGCTGCGCACATCCACCGAGCAAGCCAACACGGCTCTAGCCGACATTCAAGCATCTCTCAAGGCCCTCACCACCAAGCCACCCGTCCCCGACCCCGCCATCATTGCCGACGCCGACGATCCCACCACATCGCTGCTCACCGACCCCAACGGGTTTGTGCGCCGGGCGACTCAGGGCACGCAAGCCACCGCAATGCAAGCGCGGGCGGACGTTTTGGAGATGCGGGCGCGCAATGCAAACCCCGGCATTTTCGGCAAGTACGGCAAGGAATTGATGGAGGCGGCCAAAGGCTACAACCTTGAGGGCCGCTGTCAGGAAGGTTTCTGGGACTTCCTGATGAACTCGTTTCTGGGCAGCAAAGTCCGCACCGGTGACATCGACGCGGGCACTTACCCCTCCCTGCTTGGCTCTTCCTCTGTTGCCGGCGACGGCACGATGGGCCGCGATGCGGTAGACGCCAATCGCGGATTCACCGACAACCAGGTTGCCTACTTCAAGGAGCGCGGTATTCCCCTCGACGAGGCCAAGCGCATGCAGGACCTGATGCAGCGCGACGGCGAGCCGGTTGACATCGACAACTACAAGAAGCGGGTGAAGAGTGCAGCCTAACAACAAGCCAGTAAGCGCGGACGAGCTGATTGCCGCCGTCACCGAAGGCAAGACGCAGACCGCTGCGCCAGCATCGACGACGGCGACCGAACCCGCCAAAGCAGAACCCATCACCTCCGGAATGTTCCTGCACAAGTTTGAGGACGGCTCGACGGCCACGCTCTACAAGTACGTGATCGATGGCGAAGTGGTGGTGACGCCCAAGCCCATCGGCGAGATGTCGATTGAAGACTTTGACCGCAGCCCGTTCTCCCTGGCCGCGTCGTCATCGAACCGCATCCCGCAAGACCTCACCGTCAAATTCAAGGATCCGCAGTGGGCCGGCCAGTGGTTCAACCGATCGGCAGGCAACGGCAAGCGCATCCGGCAGGCGGAAACCATGGGCTTCGTTCCGGCCAAGATCGAAGATTGCGCGTGGGTTTCCCGCGGACTCAATGACCAGGATGGCGCTGTCACGGATGGCGACCTGGTGCTCTACAAAATCCACAAGGCGAAGCTGCTCTCGTTCTCCAAGGGCAACATGGACCAGGCCCGCAAGATGGGGAACAAGGATTCATACCTTGCGCAGGCCCAGGGCGCCACGCCCGGCAACAACGGCGGCAAGGTCAACCACTACTTTACGCAGCAGGCCACGACAGAGTTTTCGGGGATGGGGCCGGTTGTCTCCAATCCCGAAACAGCTTTGCTCCAACAGAGAGGATAGGCAATGGCGAATCCAGGCTTGAGCTATCACAATCCGATCTTTCCGGTCGGAACCATCAGCGGCAACCAGGAGCAGATCAACAACCTGCTCGAAGCCGGCGGACAGACCTTCAAGCCCGGCACGCCCGTGCAGATCCAGAAGACGTCAACGCACGAAGGCTACGTCGTTGCCTCCACGCCGTCCAATGGCTCGACGCAGGTCATCGTCAAGGGCATCACCTACCTGCCGGGCAAGAATCTGTCCTCGGACGGATTCGGCGCTTCGCCGGCCTTCGGGTCGATTGGATACCCCGGCGGCCTGGGTGCAACCCAGACGGTTGTGAACCAGCCGAACGCCTACAACATCTACCATGGCGCGCCGTTTGTTGACGGCCTGACGCTGGTTGGAATCGCCAATCTCGACACCATCTGGGCGGTCCAGGTGGACGCTTCGAGCGGTTCCACCTACAACTACGACGCCAGCCTGATCCCCATTGGATCGACGATCGGCCTGAACAAGGACTCGAATGGCTGGTGGTATGCGGACCTTGCCAACGTCAACTCCACCGCGTATGCCGACGTCAACATCGTGGGCTTCAACGTGCAGGACTTGAACTCTGGCTCGCTGGTCACACAGCAAAACTACGGCACCATCTACGTGGTGTTCAACACGAGCGCGATTCAGGGGCTTGAGTAGCTCGTAAGTGATTGGAGGGTAGCACCTTGACGATGGTTCGCAATGAATTCTTTCAAGCGATGTCTGTCGATGTCGCTCATAACTTCATCGAGCATCTTGACCTACGCCAGCGTTCGGTCGAGTTCCGCTCGTACATGAACGTGATGCCGTCGAAGAAGGCTTACGAGGACGCGGTGCATTATGCAGGCACCGGTCCCGCGCAGCCCAAAAACGAGGGCAATCCGGTCATCTACGACAACTTGATCCAGGGTGGCACCCGGCGATACATCCACCAGACCTACGGACTCGGCATCCGCATGAGCTACGAGCTGATGCAGGATGACCAGACCGGCCTGATGGCGTCTTCGCCGAAGTCGCTGGTTCAGGGGCATCTGTTTGCGCAGGAGTACACCGCGGCCAACGTGCTCAACCTCGGATTCTCGTCCACTGGCACGATCACGGATGATGGCGTTTCGCTCTACAACAACCAGCACCCCCTGCTGGGCGGCGTGACGGCAACCAACGTGGCGCCGGGAGTCGGAAACTTCTCGACCCTGGCAGGCACCTATCCCAATCGGCCAGCAACCGACGCCGACCTGAGCTTCACTTCGCTCCAGTACGGCACCATGACATTTCAGCGCATGCCCAACGCGCGCGGCATCCTGGTTGCGACCAAGCCCAAGCATCTGACGATCCCGCCAGAGCTTGAATACATCGCCATCGAGTTGCTGGGATCGGCCGGCAAGCCGTACACTTCGGACAACGAGGTCAACGCGCTGATCGGCGCGGGGCTCCAGTATGAAGTGCTTCACTACCTGACCGGCGCGTCTCCCTGGTATCTGCGCGGCAACAAGGACGAGCACCGCATGATGTTCTATGAGCGCCAGCCGATCTACGGCGACTATGACCGCGACTTCGACCAGCAGGCGCTGAAGTTCCTGGCAATTTCGAGATTCAGTGCCGGTGCCGACGTCTGGATCAACTTGTTCGGGAGCAATGGACCGTAGGCGGGTGCCCCATGAGCATGGGTGTTGGATGGCCGGGAAAGCACATCGGGTCCGGGGCGTATTGGTACTGCCAACGTTCCGGCATCCGCTACAACCTCGACGACGGTGTTTGGGAGAACGGCATACTGGTTGCGCCTGACTTCTCGGACCTGAACGCGGGCGGGAGCTTCGGAGTGCTGGGATCGCGCGATGCGGACATTGCAAGGCGGATCAAGGAAGACACCAGCGATTTGATGCCGCACCCCAAGCTGGTGCAGCCCAATGAACCGGACGATAACGTGTACTTCTCGTGAGGCTTCATGCAGAATCTCAAATCGCTCTCGAACCTGTTGACCACGCCGACGCTGGGCGCGAACGATGACACGCTGGCGATGGTGGGGCGGAGGAAGCTCGACATCTACTCCGAGGGCGAGGAAGTGCGGGATCTGGTTCACAAGATCAATGAGTCGTACCGAACAGCGTTGAGCAGCGAGATTCTCGTAAGCTCGAAGCAAGACTAACTCCTTCAGCAAGCGCGGCCGGCCGCCGAGAAAAAGCCGGTGGGAAGGTATCGCAATGCCGAGAACCCAGAAACGCTGGCTCGCCGATCAAGGAATGCCGGATGGGGTAATTCCGCTGTCCGCCGCCGACATGACCCCCACCACCGGGGCGCTTGTCCTCACATTTTCGGCCACGCTTGGATTGATTGGGACACCCACGGCTTCCGCGGCCAACGTGCTGCAGATTCCTCTTAGCGGTCTGCTCTACCGATCCGGCATGTCCGATGACCTGCAAGAGAGCTTTGGTGGGGCCAAGACCGCATTCGGATCAATTGACCTCGCACCAGGCGCACGCGGTCTGGCATCGCCGCCTGCAACGTTTTCGACGCCAGCCGGCGTGACCGGGCCTCCACCGTTCACGGGGCTGTCTCAGTTGACTCCGGTGACGTCGGCGCGGCCCAAGGGCCTGCAGCTCAACTCGATTACGTTCAACTACCTAATCACCACCAACAACGCAACGGTAAACACGATTGCCGTCCGCGATTTTGTCTATGTGAATGGTGTTGCTGTAGTGGCAAATACGTTGCTGGCGAGCGGGACAAACGGACTGCAGACCACGGCGGCCGCAACACCCTACTCCACTACGGTTGCCCTGACCACGCCCGCCTATCTGACCTCAGTGAACCATCTTCCCGTTGCAACGTGGAGCATTACCCCCGGCGCCGGCGGCGTGTCCGTCTACGGCGTGACGCTGAATTGCACATATAATCTGCAGTAGGAGAAGGTATGAGTCAGCGCGGGAAGCCATCGACGGCGCACGATTACAAGAACGGGCAATGCCTGTGGTGTGGCATGTACAAGGTCAACGTGGACAAGATGAGCCACGAATGCACGGCTGCCAGGGAAGCGCGGCAGGATGAGTTGGAACGAATTTCGGGAGCGCAGGCGAATCTAGCCGCGGCGGAAAAAGGAGATTGATATGCAGATTTTGGCAGCACGGCAGACGGTTGTATTTTGGACGAAGGCTTTTCCCGGAGACGCTGCTCCCATTTCCGGCAACATCAAGTGGGCATCGAACCAGCCCTGGGCTGTCGTTTCCCCTAACCCCAACGACGTGACCGGGCTCTCGACCTTCGTGTCGTTTGCCGATGGCGTCCCGGCCGATGCCGAGTTCGAGCTCACTGTGAGCTACGTCAATGCGGACGGAACCTTGGCCTCGAAGACAAACACATTCAAGACGGTGGAGCGGCCGGCAATTGACGTCGAGGACTTCTCCGACATTTCGACCGAGAGCAATGCGCCACTCGACGGGTCTGGGACCGGGCGCTACGGCGGCCATGACAACTGGACCTTTGGTGGCGACGGAAAGGACTACCCCGGATCGTATGGTGTCGGCCCTGAAACGACTCACGCGCCATTCGTGCCGCTTGACCCTGCCGCGCCAGATGCCCCTATTCCTCCCGCCCCGGACTCGAACCATGGCCAATAATATTTCTGGTCCAATCTGGCGGATCGACACCGCGCCCTTCACCTACACCGGGCCGATTCGCGTCAACAACCTAAACATCGTTGACGCGACGGCTGCGGATCATGTGGTGGCAAAGGATTCGGACGGCCGCACGCTGGTAGACTTCACGGCCAACGCCTCCGAGCTCGACTACCGCGTGGGCCCGCTCGGGCCATGGGTCAACGGCTTCGTCGTGGCCTCTAGCGGGTTAGGAACCTCCGCCGTCATTCAAATGTCAGTAAGCGCCGGGAAGTAGGCCCCGATGGGTGGCTACACAAACAAGCGGCCATCCGGCTACCTTGAGTGCGATTACACCCAGCCTTGGCCTGGTCTCGTAACAAGCGTTCCTTCCTCGCAGGCTCCTCCAGGCGCGCTAACTTCCTGCTTCGCCATGTCCGTGCGCGGGCGGCTCACTCCGCAACCGGCAATCTTCCATTTGACTGGCGCTGGTGGCATGAGTGTCACGATGCCGAATCTCGCGGCGGGCGAGAACGTTTGTGCGACCGCGAATGTGCCGCTGCGAGGATCGCAGCAGGGGTTCACGGTTCTCATTACCAACGTGGGCGTGTACCTCGACTATGTGGTTCCCACATCGGTTGGGACCGTGAAGGCGTTCACCAAAGTATTCACCTTCCCAACCGCATATCCGCGCTATGCACGGTTCGGCGCAATCGTCATCGGCAACACACTCTACTTCTCTTCCGCATCCCAACTCGGCGTCTACGCTGTGCGCCCGGCCTACTCGGTTGCCAGCGTGGAGATGGTAACGCAGCCCTCGTTCAGCTACGGCGGAACACCACCCACGGTTGTGTTCTCAGATGGCGGCGGGACCGGCGCAACCGGCACCGTGACCGTGACCACCGGAAAATACTCAGTCGCAGTCAACACGGGCGGAGCGAACTACATCTCTCCGCCGCTGGTGAGCTTCAACGGCGGAGCGTCGTCTTTCCCCCTGGTCTCGCTCGGCGCGCCGCCGGCCGCAGTTGCCATCCTTTCCGCGTACCCAGCGAGCTACCTGGTGCAGGAAATCAGCGCGAGTACAGGTGTGGCGAACCTGTCATTTTCCATCGCCACTGGAAGCAACTACAGCAATCCGCAAGTGCTGTTCATCGGCGGCGGTGGGACTGGCGCATCAGCGACGGCCATCCTTTCGCAAGATGGATTGGGGACTATTCTCGGCTACGCGATGGACTCGTTCGGGCAGAACTACACTTCGACACCAACGGTCCAGATTGTAGATCCCACCGGCAGTGGAGCGACTGTCCCGACTGCAAACCTGTTTCTTGGCCTACCGTTCGTGGGTGGGGATTTTATGGCCTCGATTGCGGGACGCCTGGTGCTCGGGAACATCATCGGCGGAGACGGAAACAACACCACCAGCGTGGAGTTTCCCGAGCTGCTCCTCGACGGCGCAGGCTACACAAGCCAGACGAGCGTGCTGGTCGAAGGTGGCGGCGGCGAGGGCGCACAGATCTACCCTACGGTCACTGGCAACGGCCAGATCATCGCCGCCAACATGGGTGAGCTGATCAACTTCACCGGGACCATCACTTCCGGCCAGCCGACTATCACCAACTGCTCTTCCGTGACCGGAATCCAGAAGGGAATGAGCCTGTCTGACCTGGGGTTCGGCATTCCCGGCGGCACCACGGTGTCATCGGTAACGCCGGTGAACAATATCACCCAGTCGGGCAATTTCACCAACGGATCGACGAGCATAACCGGCGTCGGATCAACCACCGGCATGTTCCCCGGCCAGCCCATCTATGGCGTCCTGGTCCCCAACGGAACCGTCATCATTTCGGCTTCCGGTGGCACTATCGTCATGTCCGCTGGCGCGCTGAACGACGGCACCGGTGCATCTTTCATCGTAACCGTGGGCAACACCATCACCATGTCGGCGAATGCAACTGCATCGACCAGCGAGACCATCACTGCCACCGGATACGTCAACGGGAACCAGGGAAGCGGCTACTACGCCCAGCCCTACACCAGCGTCGTCGGCACCAGCACTCTGACGGGCATTGTTGTGCCGATCCTCTATCCGCAGCCACAGCGGGCGAGTTCGCAGACTCTCTATCCGGACCGTCTGGCCTGGTCCGCACCGAACGCCTACGGATACTTCGACCCCAACTGGGGAACGGCGCCGGGCGGGTACAACACGCTGGCGGAGGCCGGCGGCATCATCACCGGCTTGAGCGTCATTGAGTCAGTTCTGTTCGTAGGCCACAACGGGGGCGAGACGGAGACGACGCCGAACCAGGGGAGCGCAGAGATTCCGTTTGCTTTTTACCCGCTGTGGAACTCGCCCACTGGCGTGATCGTGCGTTACGGATCGATGGCGCAGTTCGGCACCACGACCTGCTTTCTGTCGAATGACAATGCCTACATGCTGAACCCGTCTGGGCTGACACCGATCGGCAACAACATCGCAAACCTGCTAGAGGATTGTTCCACGTGGAACGATGGCAATTTCCCTCTCCAGGGGCTCTACGGTTCCATCGTTGTGATCGAAGGCCAGTTGCATTATCTGATCGCGCTCTCTGCCGACGATTGGGACTACCAGAACGGCAACGGCGCGCGCCAAACGCAGGTGTTCGACTATAACTTGAGCGAGAACAATTGGCACCAGTGGACATACCAAGGCGCAACACTGACTTGCCCGATCACGCAGTCTTTTGACGTGGCCCAGTACACACCGGATGCAACGGCGAACAATATGCAACTCGCGCGCGACACATGGCTTTTGATGCCGTTCACGCAATCGACCGGGAATAACGCGCCCTATGGAGAAATCGCGGTCGCATACGAGGCGGCTCCGCTAACTCAAGAGCTTGTCCTGCTCTCGGCTCCAATCAGCGCGACCCCGGTTTTTAGTGAGTTCCTGAATGTTTCATTTAGAACTGAAACCCCTTCGCCTGCCCGGATGCAGTCAGAGCGGCGTATCCTCATTGAATACGAGAACCTTCCGGCGGCAAAAACGCTCGGCATTTCTCCGACACTGACGCTGACCTACACAGGGCAGCAAGACCCAAGTCCGGTCACCGGAACGGTGTCGCAGCAGCAGATTTCTCAGACCACGCTCTCCTATCCAGGTACGAATACTTCAAGCGCGCAGATACTCACACAGCAGGCGGATTTCGGGACGTTCACCGGGGCATGTACTAACCTTCAGGTGAACAGCACCAGCGGTCAATCGCTCGTGTCCATTGTTCGCGTCACACAGGTGGCAGACCTTCCAAAGACGACGGTGCCATAATGCCCACAGTAGCGTATCTTCCCAACACGGAGCCGAAGAATAACTCGACATCGCAGGTGCGGCGCCGCGTCAATCAGACGGTTTCCGCCGTCGTCCAGCAAGGGCAGCAGATTGCGCAGTTGCAGGCTCCTAGGCCTGCAACTGCGGTGGCTCCGATCAAGACCAGCACGACGGCGAATGCCGGGGGCGCGGCGGCGCTGCCTTCGGCTCCAGCTGCCTACGAGATTGTGGAGATTAACGGCGTCCAATACAAAAGGCCGCTTTATGCTCTTTAGGGGTATGATGGCGCTATGAGCTACACCTTGGGACAGATCGTTGCTGGCCTGCCGGCCAAGTCGGGCGGACGCCTGAACTGGGGCGTCACCACCGACAACTCCATCGGCATGGTAGCGGCGATGCAGGTCATTGACGAGATTACCGAGACGGCAGAGCTTGAGGAACTGAAGTACCAGACCCCTGTGCCGCCCGCCACTCCACTCGCGTTGACGGCCGGAAATCCCATCGTACCAATTTCCACCTTGCTGGCGACGATTGCGGGGAATACCGCCTATCCGCAGTTCCAGGCGTATATCACCGCGGGCGGGGCCTTCGTTGACGTGACCGATCAGTACGATGGCTGGATCTGGTTCCAGGGCAATCAATACTCCTCGAACGCGGTCAACCAGTCGGGCCGGGTGATCGAGTACCGGCGAGTCCCGGCGGTGGACATGTACACCTACGGGGTGACGTCGAATGTTCAAACCAGCTATGGCACAGCGCCATCGGTTTACTACACGCGATTCAATCAGAACTTCCAGCTTGGCCCGTCTCCGGATCAGAGCTACTCTTACTTTTTCAGGCTGAAACTCCGGCAACCGTTCCTGTCAACCGGACAGGCCGCAACGACCATCTTTGCGCCATCCACGTGGATGCAGATTTTCCAGTACGCGGCGGTGTTGCAACTGGCCAAGGACGAGGGCATTGCCGATGCGTCGTTTGTGAAGACGGCAGAGCAGTTTATGAGCAGCCGCGGCATGGACATGTACAACCTTCGTCAGGTCCAAATGAAAAGGGACGAGCGTCATAACTCTCGCTCTTTGAGCCTGAGAACATCGCGGTACACGCACGCATGAGGTGAGTTATGGGCGGTTTCGCATTTCCGCAGGGCAATCCGACAGGCGTAACCGGCGCTGGCAACTTCAACGGCGCGGCCATGTTCAATCCCGGCTCTGGCTTCGGCGCGCCCGCGTCTGCGCCGGGGACCGGCACCGGCGGGCCTGGCAACATGAACTTTGGCAACTCGACGAATCCCATGCCGCAGACCTCCGGCACGTCCGGCGGCGCAAGCGCGCCCACGCATGGCACATCCTCGACCGGCGCGAGTGATCCATTCTCCGGCTACGTCACGAGCGAGGGCTCAACCACCGCGAGCGCGAACCCCTACGGCATTTCGCAGTCACAAGCCAACTGGATGGAGAACTATCTCCAGAAGACTTACGGCGGCGGCATGGGTGCGCTGGTCTACCAGTACCTGATGTCGAACGGCGGGTATAACTCGCAGCTCACCGGGCAGGCCGTTGGCGCAACCACGAATGCCATGCAGGGTCAGATTCAGAGCGGGGCCAACAACCTCACATCGAGCCTGAGTTCGATGGGAGTGACAGGCGGAAGCTCGTCGATGGGCGATGCGCTGAGCACCTACCAAAATCAGGCTGTATCGAGCGAGAACGCGGTCACGTCCAACATGTACATGAACATGTGGTCGCAGGCACAATCGAACGAACTCAACGCGCTGGAGTTCGCTGCGACGGGGACCGGGAAGACGCTGGCCAACAAACCGAACTGGATGGATTACGTTTCTGAGGGCGCGGGCATCATCGGTTCCGTCGCGGGAGCAGTCCTATGAGCACAGCCCCCATTCCCATGCCGCAACAGAACCCCGGCGCAGAGCAGGAGTACATTCGCACACTTCTCGCCCAGCAAGGTAACACGCAGGGCATGACGCAGATGGCTCCGCAGACCGGCGGCGCTGTTGCCCCTGTCGAGAAGCCGCCCAGCCCTGGCGGTCCGCAGCAGGTGTCGGCGTTTGGCGTTGGTGAGAAGGGCGCGCATCAGCGCGAGTCGATGCAAAACCTGGTCAAGTCCGCGCAGACCCTCGCCAGCACCATGACGCAGGCGGTGCAGGCCAAGCAGCAGCGGGCGTTCCAGGTCACGCTTACGCGCTACCAGTCCACGGTGCAGGGGCTCAACCAGGCGCAGGCGCAGCAGCAGCAGGCGGTTGAGGCACTCAAGAAGAATCCGCAGGACCCGCAAGCGCAGGCGCAACTCAAGTCGGCCCAGGCTGCGATTCAGACCAACACCACCAACCTGAACGACATGGCGAACGACCCCAAGGCGCACAAGGTCATTTCAAAAGCCTACGGAGTCGATGACAAGAATGCGCAGTCGCCAGAGCGCGCCGCGCTGGTTCAGATGCTGCAGAAGCAGAATCAGGGCATGAGCCCGCAGGCGGCTGGCCTGGTCAGCCAGATGCCGCAGACGCAGCAGCTTTCTCCGCAGGCGCAGGGCCAAGCCCAGATGCAGCAGGCGGGCGTGGTGGGCAAGCCCGCAACGCAGGGGCAGGTCCTCGCTGGTATCGGCAAAGTGATCGACGGCGAGATGAAGCGCGGTATCGCCACGGACAAGCTCGTCCCACAGTTGGCGAAGGCAGGGCTGGTCATTGCGACGGACGAGGAAGGAAACCCGCAAAAGAACGAGGACGGATCGACGAAGATTGTTCCGATGACTCCGGAGCAGCGCGCCCTTATCCCCGGACTCCGCGCGCAGGACGATTACAAGGCTGCGCTCACGGACCTGGCCAAGGCCCGCACGGCGGCGATGACTGATGCCCACAACCCGATGAATCAGGCGCGCATGATCAATGCACAGGCTCATGCCCTCTCGGCTCAGGCAGCGATGCTGCACGCGCAGAAGTACCAGCCTGGGTCGGCCACTTCCGGCGGCATGGATAACCTGGTTGACATGTTTCACATAGGCCAACTCGATCCCAGCCAGATCCCCGGATTCGGCAAGTCGCGCACGGAGTTTTTCGCAGCGCTGCACAAGAAGTATCCCGACGACAACCCCGCGCAGGCGAGCGAGGACTAC
>CAZVYV010000018.1:0-4296 GCA_964630985.1 uncultured Occallatibacter sp. | reverse complement strand
AGCGCTGCACAAGAAGTATCCCGACGACAACCCCGCGCAGGCGAGCGAGGACTACAAGTTTGCGAGCAATGTTGGCACACAGATGACGCTCAAGGGCCTCGACAACCTGGTGGGACCGGATGGCAAGAGCGGCAACCTGCAGGAGGTTGTGAAGTCGTCGAACGGCATCAACCGCACCAGCTTCCCCGCCATCAACGACGTGGAGGCGTGGGCAAAGATCAACAAGGGCGATCCGAAGATGGCGGCCTATTACGCGCAGGTGCTTGAGGTGTCCGACCAGATTGCCAAGATTCTGCAGGGCGGATCGACTGGCGCCGGCACGTCGGACGCCAAGCTCAAGCAGGCCCAGGCAATTCTGAATTCTGGATTCTCAAAGGACCAGATCAAGGGCATCGCCAACGGCCTCGCGCCTCTCCTCGCAAACCGCAAAAGTTCCATCATTGGCGGAAACAGGTACCTGAAGAATCAATACCAAGGCGGAGACTCGGGAACCAAGACCGGCGATAACGACATCGATTCCCTCCCGGATGCAAACTGATGGCGACGATCCCTGTAATCTTTCCCGATCACGGCAATGCGGTTAAGCAGGTGCCGGCGGCTGACTTCGACAAGTTCAAGGCGAAGGGCGGAGTCCGCGCCTACAAGATGAACTTCTACAATGAGGCGGACGGCAAGAAGACGCTGAACGTATCGAAGTGGGTCCCGGCCGACAAGGTTGAGCACTATCAGAAGGAACTCAAGGGCGAACTCGCTCCCATGCCTGGCGACACCGGCGGGGCGATCATCGACCCGGCCACGGGCAAGCCGAGGGGCGAGTCGCACTTCGGCAGGGACCTGACCGCCGTAACCGCCGCTTCCGAGCCCATCACCGCTACGGCGGGCGGACTCATTGGCGGCGCGGTGGGCGGACCTGTCGGCGCGATTGCGGGCGCCACCGCTGGCGGCGCGATCGGCGCGGGCATCGCAGAGAAAGCGGAAACCGGCAAGGTGACGCCCGGCGAAGTGGCGAAGGGCGGCGTCGAGCAAGGCGCGCTTGAGTTTGTCGGCGGCATGCTGGTACCCAAGATGCTCGCAAAGCTGGGAAGCGCCGCTGGCCCGAAGGTACTCAAGACAGTAAACAACTACATCGGCCTGAAGCCGTCCGACCTGCCCAAGTGGGGGCGCACCGTCGAGGACTCGGACGTGATTGCCAAGACCGTCATGTCTGAGGCGGGGATCAAGAAGACGCTTCCCGCACAGCGGGACGCCATCGAACTGGCGCGGACGCTGAGGAATGCGCAGACTGAGCAGGTGGTCAAGACGCCGCTGGCTCGCTCCGTGGACTTCGATGCTCGCATTCTTGACCGTGCGGTGGAGCTCGACAAGGCCGTTTCGCTGGGCGAGTTCCCCGAAGCGACCAAGGGCATGATCGACGCCAACCTGAAGGAGCTGCAGAACATCGCTATCGAACACGGCGCGTCGGCATCGGGGAAGATGCTGCCCGAGCAGATGCACGCCATGCGGAAGTCAATCCAGCAGCAGATCAAGGACTGGAATCCGGAAACCACAAACCCGCGCCAGTGGCTCCTGCAGCGGGTCTACCACGACCTGAACGATTCCATTGCGCAGGGCTTGCCGGATTCCGAGGCTCGCATGTTCCGCGCCAACAACAAGATCCAAACGAACCTCATCATCGCGCGCGAGGCCACCAAGGAGAAGTTGCTCAGCCAGCAGTTGAAATCAACACCTGGCATCGTGACCTCGACAGTCAACCGCGTTGGCGGTGCGGCCGTGGGGGCATTGAGCGGAGCCACTATTGCGGGCGAGACGGGAAGCAACAAGGGGCACGGGGCCATCATTGGCGGCTTGATTGGGGCTGGCCTTGGAAGCTATGCGCGGCATCTGGGCAAAGCCGAGTTGCCGTCCATGGACGTGGCAGCGATGCGGTCAATTGAGAAGGCCGCTCCTTATGTCGCCAAAGCCGCGGCAAAGTCTCCGCACGCCGTACGCGGCGTCCAAGGCATCATCGACGCGATTCGTTCGCAAAGATCACAGCAGCCGTAGTATCATGTCACCAAACTCCTTTGGAGGGAACATTATGGCAGGACAGAGTGCAGGGCAGAGCATCGGCAGCGTGAAGGCGACCATCGGCTCCCTTCATACCATGGGCGGCGTCACGGCGTCGGACACCAGCGCCATCGGCGGGGCAGGGCGCAACGGCGGTGCTGGCGAAGGACCGGAGATTGCGCCGCACAAGAACATCTGTGATGAGTTCCTGTCGTCGATGGGCGGCGAAGCAACCACGGGCACCACCGGCTACGGATCAGGGTCAGGGAAAACCACATAGAGCGAGGGGACCAGTGCGCATCCTGCTGGCATCATCCGGGGGGATCGGCTGCTGGTTCCTCCTCCGAATGCAACGCGAAGGTCACGACGTGGCCTGGTTCGAGATTGAACCGGAGCCGCGTCACTCCCGCGTTCTCAAGGGCCTGATCCCGGCACCGATCAAATCCCCCATATTCCGCGACTACGACCTGGTAATTTTCGACTCCACCGGCAACTCAGAGCTTGCGGAGGAGGCCGCGCGCGCCACGTCCGTGATCGGCGATTCTGAGCTCGCCTCCCGCCTTGAAGACGACCGGCTGTTCGGCATTCAAGTCATGGAGTCCGCCGGCATCGAGGTTCCCCCCTACGAGACATTCGACTCGCCGGAAGAGGCTAAGGCGTTCATCGCTGAGAACCCCAAGCGATACGTCTTCAAGCCATTTGTGGAGGACGGCGAAGAGCAGCAGTGCGACACAACCTACGTTGCTGATTCCGCTGAGGATTTGATTCGCACGATTGACTCGCTCTGGGAGGACTCGCACAATGCGTCGTTCCTGCTGCAAGAGGTTGTGGAGGGCACGGAAATATCCACCGAGGGCTACTTCGATGGCACGTATTTCCACTTTCTCAACCACACGCTTGAGGAAAAGAAGTTCATGTCGGGCTCGTTCGGTCCGAACACCGGCTGCTCGGGGAATCTGGTCTGGGCGGTAGACCGCCCGAATCGTCTCACGGCGGAGCTCGAAAAGCTGGGGCCGTTCCTGAAAGAGTCCGGCTATCGGGGCATGATCGACCTGAACACCATCGTGAATGAGTCGCATGCGTACGGGCTGGAGTTCACGCCGCGGTTCGGCTACGACGCGAGCGCCAGCATCTTTTCCCTGATCGATGGCGACCTGGCGCAATTCTTCTACGACATTGTGAACGCGCCGGAGGACGGCTGGCTTGAGAGTAGCCCATTGCCGCCGCTACGGGGCCGCTGGGCGGCGTCTGAGCGCCTGACCATGCCTCCGTATCCCTTAGAGGACGCGGAGTTCACAGCGGCCCTGCCCGTCAAGGGAATCGACATTGAGGCCGCGTGGCGGAACTGCTACCTGTGGGATTGCATGGAAGACCAGGAAGGGAACCTGGTGACGGCCGGCATCAATGGGATCATTGCCTGCCCGATTGCCGCAGCCATGACGCCGGAGGGCGCGTGGAGCGGAATCGAGCGGGTGTCTAAGGACATCAAGTTTCCCAACCTGCAGTGCAGGGATGATTTAGGTGAATCAACTTTGAAGCGTCTCGCGCAAGTGCGGGAGTTAGGTTGGGTCGAGTGAAGAAAGTTCTCTTGCTGCTGCTGATCGCTCCCGCGTGCTGGGCGCAGAGCACTGTAGTCTCGGCAGGTCCTATCGTGGACTCTGATTCGTTGACGTGGGTGAACGGCACTTACCGTATCAGCTTTGTACAGAATCCGAACGCGCCGGGGCCGTACATCTGGAGCGGTGGGAACCTTGCGCAGAATCAGCTATTCACTGGGACGCTGAACGGCTCAGGATCATTCAGCGGCGTCTCGGTTCCAGACTCGACGACGATCACGCCGTCCGGATCGCAGTGGCAGATCCAGGTATGCCCGCTGGCGACGACCGGGTGCGTGTCCGTGACGCAGCCTGTGAGCGGGGCGACGGCCAGCCTGACGGCGGCTTTGAACGCCGTGGCGGTGGGGCCGCGGTTCCAGGCCAACCCGATGGGGTACGGGTACGGAACAGTAGAAGTCCAGCCGCTGCCCAAGCCTGGGGCGATCTTCTTCAACATTACAACCACGGCATGCAGCCAATGGAGCGGATCAGCTTGGCAGACATGCGGAGGCGGTGGGGCGGTGCCGGCGGGACTTGCGGCTTCGCCCGGTTACTATCTCGGCACCAACGGTAGCGGGAGCACCACTAGCTTTACTTCGGGACCAGGCCCGTTCCAGATTACCGGTCTGGTGAACAACGGATCGATCCAATCGCC
>CAZVYV010000017.1:0-21190 GCA_964630985.1 uncultured Occallatibacter sp. | reverse complement strand
CGCCGACGCGGCGATACAAGCGGGGCAAGAAGAAGCTGCGCATCAGCGGCAGGAATCTGTTGGCGTTCCTCAGAAGTAAGACGAGAGACTGACCCACCCGAAGAACTCCAACACTTGAATTCCAAGCGGACGTAGAATTTGCCCGCACAGAGATCGTGAAATGTAGTGCCAATGTAGTACAAAGGGCGTGGTCGGCACGTTAAGTTTTGAGGAATCAACAGGACAGGAAAATCTGGTAGCGCTGCCGGGAATCGTCGCTCGCCCGTCCCGGATTGTCTCATACCTACCGGCGCAGATCTCGCCGGGCAGACCAAAGCTGGCCTGCCCGGTATTTTGTACCAGAGAGATTGTTAGTGTAGCGCGGAAGGTGAGTTAGTTAACTCGCCGCCGCATTCGGGGGCGTGGAAAAGTGGGAAGCGTTGTTTGCTTTCCACTTTTCCATGCCTCATGGGAACTTCGATTTGCCAGGCCGGCGGAGCCGGCTGAGGCTTCACGCTCTTCCTGTCAATTTCGCGAGAGTCACCGGTAGTGAGTCACCCGATAGGTTGCCGGTTGCCCCACCGAGCTTGTATATTGTTCGGTTGAAATTCTCACTCGCTGCAAATAGACAGCACCAATTGAATTGCTCACTGCGTCACGTGGTGCTGCCGAATACTTGAACTCATAGGCTGAAAGTTGAGCAAGGGCTTTTCCGCTCTCAACTCGAAGCTCAAAAAGCAAACGACCTGGGGAAAAAGAATTGTCCGAACTTTCTGGCAGTCAACCAGCGCGCAAAATGAAGCTGCGAGACCGGGTGGCGGTTGTCAATCGAAGACCCACCATGAGCGATGTTGCGCGCTTGGCGGGTGTCGCCGCAATGACCGTTTCGCGCGCACTCAGTGGAAAGGTTCAAGTTTCTGCAGAATCCCGGCGGCGCGTGGAAGTTGCGATCGAGCAATTGAAGTATCGTCGCAATGAAGTGGCGCAGGCCCTACGCGGTCAGCGAAGCCATTCGATCGGACTTATTCTTCCTTACCTCTATGACCCATTCTTCGCGACATGCGCACACGCGGTCGCTGCCGTGGCCAATGAGCGCGGCTACTCTGTGATCTTGACCATGTCCAACGGAGATCCCGATACGGAGTATGCCGAGGCGGAACGTATGCTGGAACGACACGTTGACGGGCTGGTCGTAATTCCGACAATGTTCCGCCAAACGCGCCTCACCCGTTCCTTGTTTGGCGTAACTCCGGTCGTGGCTTTTGACCGCCCGCTTCCTGACAAGGGAATCGACGTGGTGATGGTGCAGAATACATCCGGCGCGTCCCGCATGGTCGAGCATCTGATCGGGCATGGGCACAAGCGCATCGCCTTTATGGGGCTGACTCGCAGCCTGTTTACCATCAACGCGCGCTTTCTAGGCTACCGCCGCGCTCTGAAGGATGCGGGGTTGCAGGAAAATTCGTTCTTCGGCTGCGAATCGGAGGCAGATACGCTGCGGGTATTGGCTGAGAAACTAAAAGGAGAGAGCGCGCCAACTGCGATCCTGACCTCCAACACGCTCGCGACGCGTCATGTACTCACTTCGATTGCGCATCTTGGAGTGCGGGTGCCGAACGATCTTGCCTTTGCCGGCTTCGATGATCTTGACCTGGCGGAAATCACTTCGCCCCCATTGACGGTGGTTCGTCAGCCGGCGCAAGAGATGGGCCGGGTAGCAACAAGCCTGCTCTTCGACCGCATCACGCGCGGCGAAACGCCTCACACCGGGGACCGGATCGTGCTGCCAGTGGAGATCGTGCTGCGGCGTTCCTGCGGCTGCAAGCACCGTACAACGGTCGTCATCCCCTAGCCGGAAACGGTTCTCCTGTCGATCCCTCTCTAGGGCGCAGATTTCTTCCCCGTTGCAACTCCAGAAAACGTCTGCCGGCCTTATGGGCGATCTCTAAAGATTCCGGGCAGCAGGGAGTGTGCTGCTCCGCCGCCCGGTTGGTTGTATAACCGCAACCCTTAGTGACGCATCCTGAAGAAACCTGAGCAAAGGCGGGCCGGGTGATTGTCCCGGCCCCTTGCTCGCTAGAACGATGCCTTGACCGCGATCTGGATCTGCCTTGCGCTGCCTTCGTAACTTGTAACCTGGCCGAACTGGCCAGAAGTCAGGTTGGCGCCGCCATTGTTGGTCAAGGGGCCGAACGAGGGATGGTTAAATGCATTGAACATTTCCAGACGGAACTGGACGTTGTACCGTTCGCTCGCTCCCCACATGGTGTTCTTCGCGATCGCCAGGTCAAGATCCTGGTAGGTCGGGTTGTTCTGGTCCCATAGCGCGCGAGGTGCGTTGCCGATCGCGAACGATATGGGGGTGCTGAAGACGTTCGGGTTAAACCACTGCTTGGCTGTCGCCTTCTGCACCCTCGGGCTCTGGCCGTTCCATGCAGGGCGCTGGTTGAAAGGTGCGTTGCCGCCCCATAATGCGTTGGCGGTCGTGCCGTTGTTCACTGAAGCCAGGACGATCGGCAAACCGGACTGCCAGTTCTCGATACCGGTAACCTGCCATCCGTTGATGAGTTTGTCGCCCACCGCGCCACCGTGGTTCAGCAACGGCTGTCCATGACCGAACGGGAGTTGGTACACAAAACTCGACGCGATGTCGTAGTTCATGTTAAATGCGCCGATGCCCCACTCCGCCTTCGGATTGTACTGGTCGGCGTAGGTCTGGCTGCCGGTGCCCAGGTAGTTTACGGGCGATGCCGCGTTGTCGTACTCGCGTCCGTCGGTAAGCGAGAAAGTGAAGGTCAAACCATGGCTAAAGTTCTTGTCCACGCGGAGGGTAAATGCGTTGTACTTGGAAGCCGCGCCCGGCTTACGGAAGCTGGATACGTTGGTGTACTGAGGCCATTGTTTGAGCAACTGGCCCATTTCGACGGTTGAGCTACTCGTAATGCCCGATGAAGCCACCGTGTACGCGGTTCCCGGCCCGATCACTCCATCGAAAGGGTTCTTTACCTGGTTCAAGAGTTGGCAATTCCCCGTTGGCGCGCCCGGTGTGCAGCCGTACTGAGCCAGCGTGGTGGTTGATAGCTGATCGTAAGGCTTGCCCGGATCGCCATTGATCAGGAAAACGCCCTTGTTGGCCAAATACCCGAGCTCGAGCTTGATGTCGAATGGCATCGCGAATTGCACGTTGCCGTTCCATTCAATCGAATACGGGTTGCGGACCGAGTCGAAGTACGAGTTCTGAAGCTGGTTACCGAGGTCGATGCCTTGAACGCAGGCTGCGGAGGCCAGGCATGCCGCTTGATGTCCCTGCGGTGAAGCGTAGTTCGGGAATGGATCGAAAGCAGAAGCCGGCAGGTTGCCGCCCGCCTGGGCGTCAGGACTATACAGCGTGGCGATCGGCGGAGTGTCCTGATTCGTGAAGGACGAGTTGAAGTTGGTTTGAGTCGAGAATCCCTCGTTGCCCGGCGATCCGGTCGTTCCGGCCGCCTGGAAGGCCGAGGGCTGGAAGATGATGCCTACTCCTGCCCGAGCCACGATCTTGGGAGTTGGGTTGTAAGCAAATCCAAAACGTGGGCCAAAATCTTTCTTTTGGAACGGCACCTGGCGACGTCCAAACGTCGCTCCTGGCGTGCCCACGATGGTCATTGCGCCCAGGAGATTGCCGCAGGACGGACAGCTTTCTCCGCCTGACAGGTTCGCGCTGATGTTCGCGCTCTGCAGCGGCGATCCTGCGGTGGGGTTCCAATAGCTTAGCTGGTTGCGCTGCTCTTCGTGCGGAGTGTCGAGATCCCAACGGAGGCCGTAGTTCAGCGTGAACTTGGGAGATACTTTCCAGTCGTCCTGCCCATAAAAGGCGTAGTACCCGCTCGTCGAGATCGACTTCTCGTCCTCAGAGATGTCGCCGCCAGAAGGTAAGCCCAGCAGCATGGAAGCGACCGAGAAGCCTGACCCCGCCTGCAAGACACCGGCATTGTTGTATTGGCTGATAAAGGTCTGTGGGAATTCACGTGTCCAGCTATCGTCCATCGTAAAGGTGCCGGACGGATAGCTCCACTGGTAGAAGTTGTTGCGCAGGGTACGGTACTCACCCCCGAACTTGAGACTGTGGCCGCCTACGATCTTTACGATAGCGCCATTGATGCTTTGCGCCAGCGGATCTTCCTGGTACTGTTCATAACCCAGCGGGCCGAGGTCAGAGAAGCCCCCGTTACCACCCCAGCCAAAGTGCGGGAACATCTCGCCTTCTAGTCCCGCCTGTGTCACAAATCCGGTGTCGAAGCCGAGAGCCCCTGGGCTGAAGTTTCCACCCACAGGCACACGGTTGTAGTTTTGCTTTGAGAACCCGTACCGGAATTCACCCAAGAGCGTGGGAGAGAAGGTGATTGTGTTGTTGAAAGAGCCGCTGAAATCGGGCGTGTGGTAGGTGCCGCCATAGTTGCCCGGCGAAGCGGCGTCGTTGTAGTCGTTTAGGGTCGAACCGGTCTGGTTCAACTGCGAATACCGGAGGAAGGAATGCCACTTCGACGTCACGTTCACATCGACGCGTGCGTCGAAATGCCAATAGTCGGTGGGAACGCTGCCCGTCTGCTGAAAATTGCTGTACGTGCCGGTGGCGGTAGGGCTGGGTTTGGGATAGAAACTCAGCGCCTTCTGGGTCACCGGGGAAATGCGCCCAGCTGGAATAATATTGTATTTCCCGCCAACCATAAACGGCTGGCGCTGGTAGGTTCCGCCGACATTGGCGACCGTGTCGGGATCGAAGAGCACTGGCGTCGTAGAGCCGAAAAGGCTCGTGAAGTCACCGTTGAACCACGCCGGATTGGGAACAGAGTAAGTGCTGGTTTGGCCAACCAACTGCCGCGAATCCTCGTAGTCAAAGAAGAAAAAGGCTCTGTCGCGGCCGTTCAGGAAGTGTGGAATAAAGATCGGCCCGCCGATGGTTCCGCCGGTCTGGTACTGGTGCATATCCGGCTTCGGGTTGGTATTCTTTACGCCCGGCGCGCCGAAGGGGATGGCATCCAACCCACCATTCTGAATGAATTCATAGAAGCTGCCGTGGAATTGATTGCCGCCGCTTTTGGTAATCAGGCTGATCACGCCGCCCGAAAAGCGTCCGTACTCAGCTTCCGGCACGCTGGTCGTCACGTTTTCTTCCTGAATCGAGTCCTCGACCGGAAGATAGGCAGATTCGTTGTTACCCACATTGTTTTCCGGCAGAATGTTCGTCATTCCGTCGATGAGCTGCTCGTTGTTACCGTTGCGGCTACCGCCAATGTGGGGAGTGGACGCGCCCGATTCCGAGGACCCGGGAACGCCGTTATTCACGCCCGGAACCAGCAGCGCAAAACTGAAAATATTCCGGCCGTTGTTGGGAAGTTGAAGGAGAGTCTGGCTCTGGATCGTCTCGCCAAGGGTGGACGTATCCACGTCCAGCGCCTCAGTGGAGGCGGTAACCTGGACTGTCTGATTCACAGCGCCGACCTCCAACTGGAAGTCGACCGCGCGTGTTTCGGTCACCTGGACCAGGACATTTTCCTGCCTGGCTGACCGGAAGCCTTTCGCGTCCACAGTGATGTTGTACGTACCGGGATCGATGAACGGAACGTTATAACGGCCGCTTACATCGGTGGCTGTTTTGCGTGCCTCGTTCGTTGTGGTTTCGACGATGGTGATCGAAGCACCCTGAATGACCGCACCACTCTTGTCGGTCACCAATCCCTGAATGGAGCCGGTTGGCGTCTGCGCCATTGCGAAGACGCCGACAAAGGCGAGCGCGATCGAGCAGACGTACGAGCGAAATTGCTTCATGATGCCTCCTAAAACGCCGATGGGCTCGGCGTGGCTGGGGGAAGGGGGCGGGAGGTGCCCATCCCTCCAATTTCCGCAAGTCGAACCGATATCGATAACATTTCAACGCGATTATGGGCCTTAACGATACCGATATCATCGAACTCAAAAACTAATACAGCTTCCAGAGTTAGCTTGTCAACACCTATTTTCTCAACCTTTTGGAGGAAAGTACTGGATGTCTGGTAACGTTGACTAGTTAAGTTAGCGCTACCATGCAGGGGGGAATTCCGCCCTCCAGCGACGAGAAATCTCTTCTCGTATTCAGTCCGGAAGGAAGTAAATGGGTTTTCCGAGCTCTCCCCGGGGGACACACCCTGGGGGCGCGTCGCGGAAGATTTTCTCCAATTTCGCCCCTCGATGCTGGAATTCCAGGCGGAAGTATCCGCGGCGAATCCCTGGCGAGGCTGCCCAGTTTTCTGCTTCGGAAGGAGGGTCTAAACTTCAAGTTGCGGGGTCCCGCTCTTCTGGACCAAGCTCCTCTTGCGGGTGCCGGATTGGCTCGGTTCAGTCGTTGATCCGCGCAGACCGCTGAAGCCTGAGCGCATGCCAATGTGCAGTCGATTCCTCATCATCGGTTCGTGTTTGCTTATTTGCTGTCTCGATGGGCTTTCGCAAGGTCGCCCTGCCTGCGACGGACCGCAGGCATTGGAACTTGTGATCCGGGAACATCCAACGGCAGAGAATTGGGCGGCCCTCGGCGGCTGGTTCGGAGAACAGCACCAATATGTTTGCGCCGTCCCTGCCTTCCGGTCGGCGCTGAAAATCGAACCTGATTCGGCCAGCCTCCACTACTATCTCGGCTTGACTCTTCAAAGCAGCGGTCAATCCGAAGCGGCAACTGCCGAACTTCAACGCTCCATCGAACTGGATCCGAGGCAGTTGCAGCCGCGACTGGTGCTTGGCGTGGCTCTCAATGCACTGGGCCGCATGGCAGAGTCACAAGAGGCCTGGGAGAATGCTCTGCGCGTCGATCCGAATTCGTTGATAGCGCTCGACTGGCTGGCCAAAGCCCGCATCTCGAGTGGGCAGTTCGATGCCGCCATCGAATTGCTGAGCTCGGCTCCGCCCGACGAAAGCCTGACTCTGGACTTGGCGCTTGCCTATTCCCAGTCCAACCAATTCGACAAAGCCATTGACACGCTAGAAGCCGCGGTGGCAAAGGCACCGGGGGATCCGCGCCTGAGCGCGGCGCTGGCCACCGTGTATGTCCAATCTCATCGATATCAGGATGCAACGAACCTGCTGCGCGCGGCTGCCAACCTCCATCCCGACGATTCCAACATCCAGCTCCTCTACCTGCGGGTACTTGTGCTGCAGGACGACGATGCGGACGCTGAACCGATCGCAAAGCGGCTTCTGGACCAGCATCCTCACGACTTCGACGCGCTGTACCTTTCCGGTGTGATCGAGAACGACGGGCAGCAGTTTGCGGCGGCCGCCGAGCACCTGAAGGCTGCCGTAGCCATCAATCCCGATCATTACGACGCTCATTTCAATCTTGGCAACGCACTCTTCCACTTACAGCAGAATGAAGCCGCTCGCGGACAGTTGGAAAAAGCGGTCGCGCTCGATCCCTCCCAGGCGGAGGGTCATTTTCACCTCGCCCAGGTCCTACGAGCAATGGGCCAAACCGCGGAGGCCCAGGCGCAGCTCAAGCTCTTTCAGGATTGCCAACAGGCCACAATCAAGCTGGCCCTGGGCCAAACCAAGGCTGGACAGGCTGCGCAGGCTTTGAAGGACGGCCATGCGGACCAGGCCGCCACGCTCTATCGCGAAGCCATTGAAGCCCAACCTCAAAACGCCTCGTTCGAACTCGACCTGGCGCTGGCCCTGGACCGGACCGGCCTTCCCGAGAATCTTCCCGAGGAACGCGCCGCACTGGAAAAGGCCGTCCAGTTGAAGCCGGGCTTTGCCGCCGCCGAAAATCAACTTGGCTACCTTGCAGCGCGCGCCGGCGACACTGCGGCCGCCGAACGACACTTCCGCAGCGCACTCGCATCCGCGCCTCGTTTTGCCGACGCCGCCAACAACCTTGGCACGCTCCTCGGCCAGGAGGGCCACGACGCTGATGCCGAATCCAGTTTTCGCTCGGCTCTCTCCGCCAACCCACGTTTTGTCCCCGCCTGGGTGAATTTGGCCGCGACGTTGGCCAGCGAATCACGCTTCCGAGAGGCGCGCGCGGCTGTTGATAGCGCGCTTCGGGTCGATCCGCAGGACAGCGATGCGTTGCGGCTTAAGCAAATGTTGTCCACTGCACAGAACGACGGGGAAGCCACTCCAGGATCAACTCGCCCAGGTGGCGACTCCACTACGCAAAAACCGAATTAGCTATCGATGACCCATGACAACCATTCCCACTGGTCCCGTCGCCGCCTCTTGCAATCTGGCGCCTTCGCCCTCGCTCCCACGCTGGCGCCCCGCCTTTTGCATCCCGCGCAGAATGCGGGGCCGCCCCTTCCGTCGTTCTCCCGATTTACCGATGTAGCCGCGCAGGCGGGCCTCACCCAGCCGATCATCTATGGCGCTCCCGGCGAAGTCACATTCATCGTCGAATCGATGGGCGGTGGCTGTGCTTTCTTCGACTACGACAACGACGGGTGGATGGATATTTTCATCGTGGGCGGCCGTCGCCTCGATGGCATTCCGCCCGACTCCGGAAACCGGCTCTATCACAACAATCGCGATGGCACCTTCACCGACGTGACGGTCAAAGCTGGCCTCAGCGATCCAGGTTGGGCAAACGGCGTCTGCGTCGGCGACTACAACAACGACGGCTTCGAAGATCTGTTTCTTACTTACTACGGGCACAACCGGCTCTACCGCAACAATGGTGACGGCACATTCACCGACGTCACCGCGCAGGCCGGACTGCTTCATGCCGGCAATCGCTTTGGATCAGGTTGCACCTTTCTCGACTACAACCGCGACGGCCACCTCGACCTGTTTGTCGCAAACTATGTGGACTTCGATCTGGCCACCGCCCCGAAGCCTGACATCCACGTAGCCACATGCTCCTACCAGGGAGTAGCCGTATACTGCGGGCCACGTGGATTGCCGCTGCCCACTCAGTCTCTTTATCGCAACAATGGCGACGGCACATTCGCCGATGTCTCCAAGGCGTCCGGCATCGATTCCGTGCAAACCTCCTACGGGCTCACGGCCGTTTCCTTCGATGTGGATGAGGATGGCTGGCCCGACATTTTCATGGCTGCCGATTCCACTCCCAGCTTGCTCTTCATGAACAACCGCGATGGAACTTTTCGCGAGGAAGGTCTTATGCGCGGCGTTGCCGTCAGCGGCGATGGCCAGGAAATGGCGGGCATGGGCATCGCTGCCGGCGATTACGATCTCGACGGGCGTATCGATCTCTTCAAGACGCATTACCAATTGCAGTCCAACGGCCTTTACCATAACTCCGGCCAAGGTCAATTCGATGATGTAACCGGTGAATCCGGCATTGGCATCGAGCGCCGTTTCGTCAGTTGGGGCGATTGCATTCTGGATCTGGACAATGACGGCTGGCCCGACATCTTTTACGTGACCGGCAACGTCTATCCCGAACTGGAGCGAGTCTTCGCGCGGTTTCCCGCGCGGAGTCAGCCGATCTTGTTCCGTAACTTGCGGAACGGTAAGTTCGTTGAAATGGGCGAGGAAGCCGGCCCTGCAATGACATCCCGCCATTGCAGCCGCGGCTGCGCATTTGGCGACTTCGATAACGACGGCGACATAGACATTCTGGTGATGAACCAGAATGAACGGCCCTCTCTTCTGCGCAACGACGCGCCCTCCGGAAACAATTGGATCAAGGTGCGCCTTGAAGGAACAAAAAGCAATCGCAGCGCCATTGGCGCCCGCGTTTTAGTCCGTTACGGAGACCACGTCCAGGCTCAATCCGTGATGAGTCAGAGCAGCTATCTTTCCAGCAACGACCCCCGCCTGCACTTTGGCCTCGGCAAGGAAGTCAGCGCCAGCATCGAAGTTCGCTGGCCCTCGGGCGTCGTCGAGCAATTCAAATCGCTGCCGGCCAATCAGCTCGTTACTCTGCGCGAAGGCGTCGGTCCCGTAAAGGGTCGTCCGTTCAGTTCACGAACGTAGACCCTGAGTTCGTTCCTGTGTTGAATGTCCGACTTGGCGTGCTGCCATCTCGGATTCTTGCGCCCCATCGAGATACTTGAAGCCTCATCGATCGCCCTGAGCCTTCAGCATGACTTCAAGTTGCTGCGCATCCTTGTTCTCGGGCTCGATCCGGAGAGCCTGTTGCAGCACATCGCGTGCCTCAGCGAAATGCGATTCGCTGGCCAGCGTTGCGGCCAGATTCACGATTGCGCCCGCAAACTCCGGTTTGTCCTTGATCGCCGCGCGGAACATCTTTTCCGCGTCGACGTCGTCTCCCTCCTGCCCATAGAGCGTGCCCAGATTGTTTTCCGCGTCCGCATTGTGCGGATCGAGCGCGATGGCGGTCTTGAATTCATTTTCCGCGTCTGCGACCTTAACTGCTTGTCCGGTCGCAAGCAACGCGTGGCCCAGGTTATTGTGCGCATCGACCAACTTGGGATTAATCTGGATTGCCTCCATGTACCTCTGAATTGCATCATCCAGATTTCCTTGCTTCTCCAGTGCGCTTCCAAGGCTGTCGCGAAGATCCGCCGAGTCGGGATAGAACTCGAGCGCCTTCTCGTACTCGGCGACCGCGGCGTCCGCCTGGCCCGCGTCAAGCATCGCGTGGCCAAGATTAACGTGGACCAGGTTGTATTCCGGATTCAGTTCCAGCGCTTTTTCAAATTGCACGATGGCCTCTTTGTACTTGCCCGTGCGCGTAAGCGCCGCGCCAAGATTGTTGCGAATGCGCGCATTGTCCGGATTGCTTGCGGCCAGCTTTTCCCACTCCGCAATCGCCTCCGCCTCATGGCCGTTGCTCGCCAGATCGGCTGCGTGGTCGAATTGCTGGTACATATCCACTGCCGGAGTGCTGATATTGACCAGACCACCCGGCGGAATGTTGACGAACTCAGGCAAGTTCACGGCGCGATTCGCCGCGGTCGGGTTGTCGATATAAATCGCCGGGCTGTCATTTCCATCCTCGTCGATGTGCGTCAGGTACATTCTCGTGTAAGGCCCGCGGCTCTTCGAAGAAAAAACCAGCCAGCGCCCATTGGGCGACCAGCTATGCCAGGAGTTCATGGGATACATGTTGGCGCGCAAACGCCTCGCCGTTCCGCCCCTGAAAGGCACAATGTACAGTTGGCCGTCGGGACGCATGAGCAGTCCGTTATGTGCCTCGACAAATACAATCCACCGTCCATCCGGCGAGACCTTGGGAAAAGAGTTGCTCATTCCGTTGTTGGACGCGCCTGCGATTGGCTCAGCCGTTCCCCCCTTGCCGTCATTAAACGGCACCCGGTAAACATCATATTGAATTTGAATTTCGTTCGGATCGTTGGAGTGAGTGGCGATGGGACGGCCCGGAGGATACGGGTCTTGAGCTTTTGCCCGGATGAAGACAACCCATTTGCCGTCCGGACTCCACACCCCATTCGTCTGTACATAATTAGGATCGTCGGCTCCCGGCAACGGATGCCTCTGGCCGGTTGTGCGGTCGTACCAATAGAGGACGCCGCGCGTGGGATAGAAAACCTGCAGGAACCGGTAATCGAGAAAGTTGGCGACGTAGAAATTATTTTCGAGCGGACGCTCGGCGCTCGTGACCATGGTCAGCACATATCTTCCGTTTGGCGAGACACGGGACATGAAGCCGACGCGATTGAACGCAAACTGGCGATCCTCGGTGGGATTCCACGAAACCATGTCCTGGCTGCGAATGACCGTCTGCGGCTTGAGCGCGACCACGGCGTATAGGCCTTTGTCATTCTGCGGGCCATCCATATCCATGCCCATCGTTTTGCCATCCCCGGAAAAGGAATGGCAGTTCGCGCAGGTGTGCATGTCCTTCAAAACCACGCGGCTCTCCGGCTGGTCGATGGATCGCAGCCGCCATTCAATCAGCGGAATCGCTGTCGGCGACAGTGGCTTGATGATTCCCTTCTCCGTCTCCGACGGCATCAGCGGCACGTCGCGATAGAAGATGGGCGCTCCGACCGGATCCTTCGACGTCGAAATCTCAATTCCTCCCCCAGACACCGCGCGCTCGGAATCGCCCTGGCTGAACCCGGAGATGGTGATCTTAGCCGGTCCGGCTATCGAGTGTTTCTTGATCCGATCCCATGTCTTTTCATCGGGAATCCACGTGTGCGCAAGCGCCTGCTCGGGCGTAAGCGTGGGAAGCTCATTCCGCGCAGAGATACAGCGTTTGTCGATCTCTCCAATGGTCATCGGTGCGCCTGCGGAATCCACGCGTAGCGGCGCCGAGCCGTCGCTGAATTGGACCTCGATTCGCCATCGGCTCGCCGTGGACGCAGCATCGCGCCAGATGAAGGTTGGTGGCGTAATCTCGGGCGGGAAGATCGACTCGTTTTTCGGATAGTCGATCGTGATTGCCGAGAGTGTTCCTTCCGACGCGAAAACCATCGTTTCCAGCGCGTAATAGGCGGCCAGGGAAACCAACACGACCGAAGCAGCGAGCGCCGCGATAACGATAACATTCTTTTTGGCGAACAATCCGTTGTCCATCTTCAGCATCCTGGCTATTTGGGGAATCCAATTGGGTTGGCGGGCGCGCTGCCAGGTTGTTACGTTCGGCAATTTGCCATTCTGGCCTTCTCCAGAAACTCTGTCAAGAGGGAACGTCGCTTCGCCTGGCAGAGGCAGATCCGAAGCAGGACAACTTCGCCTCACAAATCGTGTGCCCTGCCGGGAGGCCGGCGATTCATTTCGTGCGGCACATTGCAATGGCCTCGATCTCTACCAGCAGTTCGGGCCGGCACAGGATCGCCTGAATTCCTGTGGACGCAGGCAGCGGATCGAGTCCCTGTTCCTCATAAAACGCTGTGCGCTCCTCGTTAAAAGCCTCGTAGTCGCGGTCGATATCGCGCAGATAGCAAGTGGTGCGCACCACGTCGTGCCAGGTGCAACCCTCGCTCTCGAGCAGTCCTGTGATGTTTGCCAAAGTACGGCGCATCTGCGCGCGGAAGTCGCCAATGTGCACGCTATTGCCATGCTCATCGATCGAAGCTGTCCCCGAGATGAACAGAAAGGTCACCCCGTTGAGGTCGATCCTCATGCCGCGCGAGAACGAACTCGGTTTGGCGTAAGCATAAGCTTCGTTCAGCACTCCGCGATTCGTTATGGCTCGTTTCCCAATCGACACGGGCACGACGGTTTCCGGATTCTCCTTAGTCGCGGTCAATGCGGCCTCCCTTTTCAATTCCAATCGTTCGGTTGGCTGAAACGCAGTGCGCTGCCGCAATCCGGCGGCCGGGGATTTTCGAATCTTCGCGGCACCGCAAATCTCTTCGCGATGAATGAGGAATTCGATGAGTGGAGCGAGTTCTAGCGATCGCAATCTTAAGATATGCCAGCCTTGGTGACGTTATCAAGAGTAAATCCCGGGATCCTTCAGATTTCGAGCTTGAGAGCCATGACCGAATGCGGCCGGTTCCGAACCGATCGACTCAACGCCATTGGCGGTAGAGGAAGGTTCTCTGCGGCAGAAAATGGACTCAAAACCTGGTTGTCCTCACCGGGCCGTTGGGTTTCAAGTCCCCCGTCGGGCACCGGGCGGAATCCAATATGTTAAATTGCTTGCTCCCAAGTGTCCCAAATTCCGTCATGCACATGACCAAAGTTTGATTCAGATTCTCTCGCCCGGAACCAAAGCTGGCAGGCGCCGCAATCGTGCGCGGCCTTTGCAAAGGTCGGTCGAAAGCAAGCTCCTTCGGTTTGAGACGCAGCAACTTTTCTAGCAACGAGACAGCGTTCAACGCGATGCCTTTGACGACGCGCAATGTGATCGAAATGCGATGGCATCCGATAGATTAATCGACTGTTCGCGTTGCCGACGAAGAATGCTATTCGGCGGGATAACTCGCAGGTAGCACCTTTGCCTGCCAACGGCAACTTTTGTGTTACAGCTTGGCAAATCGATGATGCGTAGAATTGTAAATTGGCGCAAGGATCAACTGGCGGACCTTGCCTAATCAGAGTTGGTTCTTCATGGGAGATCGTTTAGGGATTTTACGTTGGCTCATAGAAAGGAACGTAAAGTCCCGTCGAGACCATTGTGCCATGAGGATGAAGCAGCCAACGGTGGCTGGGTCAGCATCGTCGTTGAGCTTCGTCGGGTCAAACTCCTTTGCTGGGTCCCGCCAAATACTTCGCGCCGGCACTACCTTACTGATTCTGCTCATTAGTGTGTCGCCCACCCTCTTTGGCCTCGACCCGAGCAAGCATATTGATCAGTACGCTCATGGGGCCTGGACTTCGCAGCATGGCCTGCCCGGGGATGCTGTGTATCAGCTCATGCAAACCCCCGATGGATATCTTTGGATGCGGACCTCCGCCGGTCTGGTTCGCTTTGATGGTGTGCGATTCGTCGCGATGGACGGGGTGATCGGAAGCGGACCGGTTAAAGCCATCGCGAAAGGCACAAACGGCGACCTGCTGATTCGGACGAATTCGAGGACGCTCATTTACAGGAATGGAGCGTTTTTAGACTACCTGTCTCCCGGCGCTCTCCCCGACGGCGGTATCAAGACCCTCTTCGAAAATAGCAAGAACGAAGTACTCCTCGGCAGCGATGACTTCATCTATCGGATCCAAAACTCGGGAGTCAAAATGTTGCTGCATGGGTCGGGCCATGTGGATGCATTCGCTCAGGATCAGGCGGGAAAGGTGTGGATCGGCGGCGCATACGCGCTCTATAGCTACCGGGGAGGAACACTTTCAACCGCTCTGGATGTGCGCGCCAAGAACGGAACCATGGCGATTTCCGCGCTGGCCGTGGATCACCAACAGAATCTTTGGGTCGGCACCTGGGACGGTCTCTATCGCGGAGAGGGCGGCCGGTTGCCACTGAAACGGATCGCTCCCAACATCATCCACGGTCACATCCAGGCGCTCCTCGAAGACCATCAGGGGAGTCTTTGGGTGGGAACCGACGATCTGGGACTGATTCGCTTGTCGGGCGATCAGATTTCTTCGTTCAACGCTTCCGATGGTCTGAGCGATAACAAGGTACTTTCTCTCTCTGAAGACCGGGAGGGCAGCCTTTGGGTGGGCACGGCGAGCGGCTTGGATCATTTCCGGGACACCAAAGTCACCACCTTGACGATGAAAGAGGGCCTTCCATCCAATGACACGAGAGCGGTTGTTCAAACGCGGGACGGAAAACTGTACGTCCTTTGCGTTCCTGGAGGGCTGGCCCTCATCAAGAACGACGAAGCGACCAACGTTACGAGCGATTGGCAACTCTCCTACCAGGGGAATGGGGTCTTCGAGAGCAAGGACGGGAGCCTGTGGCTGGGCACTTTGGGAGGCTTGACCCGTTTTAAAGACGGGAAGTTCACCGTCTATGATCCGGCCGGCCAGTTTTCGAAATATCGCATTTCAGCCATAAGCGAAGACGATGAGAGCCTGATCGTCACAACCACCGCACAGACCGCATTCCGGTTCAAGAATGGCCAAGTTTGGCCCTTCACCATTCGAGGCCAGGACACACCACTCACACATGCGGGTAACTATACGATTACCATCTACCGCGATGGTTCTGGGACGCTCTGGTTTGGCACGGTGCAGGGGCTCTTTAAATTTGCGTCCGGCCAGCCTCCCATGCAGGCACGACAGAACCAAATCGACTTCTCGGTTACCTCGATCACCGACGATCACCTGGGCAACCTCTGGCTCGGCGGACGCACGCCTGGCCTGACTCGTTTTCGCATTCGTGATGGGCAAGTCACCCACTACAGAGAAAAGGACGGGCTTTTCGACGATTTTGCTTCAAGCATTCTTCTTGACGACAACAATCTCTGGATCAGCACTTCGAGCGGAATCTACAAGGCCAGCGAAAAGGATTTGAACGATTTTGCGGATGGTCGGATTCCCAGCGTGTGGACAACGGTGTTTGGAACCGATGACGGTATGAAGACCAGCGAGGCCAACCTGGTGCTGTCGCAGCCTGCGGGTTGGCGGACCAGCGATGGCAGGCTGTGGTTTACCACCACAAAGGGCATCGTCGTCGTGGACCCGAGGCACCTTTCGCACAACGAAATGATTCCGCCTGTAATCGTTGAGGATGTCGTGGTCAATGATCGTTCGATGCCTGTTGAAAACAACATCCAGATCCCCCCGGGTAAGGACAGGATCGAATTTCACTATACGGGCTTGAGCATGCTCGTTCCCGAGAGGGTGAGATTTAAGTATCTGCTCGAAGGTTATGACCACGATTGGGTAGACGCCGGCGCGCGCCGCGTGGCCTATTACACCAATCTTCCTCCGGGACCCTACCGTTTCCGCGTCATCGCGTGCAACAACGACGGAGTCTGGAATGAGCAAGGTGCATCGATCAGTTTCACTCTCAAGCCATACTATTACCAGACTGACTGGTTCCGCGTCCTTTGCATTCTCGTTCTGGGGGCCGCGGTCGTGGCCGTTTTCCGGTTTAATACTCGTCGTTTGCGCAAACGGGCCGAAGAACTCACTCGCGTTGTGGATGAGCGCACCAAATCATTGCAACTCGAGGTTCTGGAACGCCAACGTGCCGAAGAATCGGCGATTGAAGCCCGCGAGAGTATGCGATTCCAGGCAACTCATGACACTCTCACTTCTCTTCTGAATCGCGGATCGATTCTTGACGTCCTGAAGCATGAGCTTCCGCGTTCTGTTCGTGACAAGACGTCTATCTCCGTGTTGATGGGCGATCTGGACCACTTCAAGGAAGTTAATGACAAGTATGGCCACATGGTGGGAGATGAAGTACTGTGCGAGACGGCGCGTCGCCTCCTGAATTCGGTACGTGTGTATGATTTCGTTGGTCGGTATGGCGGCGAGGAATTTCTCGTTGTCTTAACCAACTGCGATTCAGACAATGCGATCAAGCGCGCTGAGGAATTACGTCGAGCCATCGCGGCAACACCTGTGGAGACGGAACGCGGTTTCATCACCGTCACAATCAGCATGGGAGTGCTTTCTACCGAGCACTGGAGATCGTCTTCGCCTGACGAAGTCCTGCGTGAAGTGGACGCTCTCTTGTATGCCGCCAAAGACGCCGGGCGCAACTGTTGCTGCGTGCCCGGCCCGGGTGCTCGCCCACTGCAAAACGCCTGATTGGCATGTGGGGGAAATCGCCGATACGTACCAGACCACCAAGTGAGTGCAGGTTGAGTCTATTCTTCTCCAGCGAGTTTGCGCGGGCGAGCGCTCACATTCCAAAACGCCCGGCCGTCGTGATATCCGCCCTTCCAAATGGAGCCTCTGTCCTGTGTGATCGGCGTACCGTCCGCCTCGGTCAGGTTATACAGGCCGCGGTATTGGCTATCGATCGTGTGGTTCTTGATGAAGTTCCACTGTTCGACGAACCTCTCAAAGTAAATGGGCTCCCGTGTTCCGTATCGCTCGTGCATCACACGCGCCACTTTCCATTCGCCGTTCTTGAATTGCCACAATGTGACGAATCTCACCTCGCCTACACCTATCTCCTCGTGGCCAGGGTGATGAAGGCTTCGCAATGCAAAGCGGAACGGTTCACACTCGAAGATTGCGGAGATAGTCGGCGTCGATGCGCAGCGCCTGCATCGGATCGATATCAAACTCTTCCTGCTCGATGAAGTACTGTTTAAGCCCGGTCGCGGCCCGCAGGATTGGCGCGTAGTCAATCTTGCCGCGCCCCATTTCAATGGAGTGCATTTGTCCGTTGGCGCCCGGGGTCATATCCTTCACATGCATCAGCGGGAACCGCTCCGGAGTCTTGCTAAGGTAGTCGACCGGATTGTGCCCTGACGCGTAGACCCAGCCGCAGTCCATTTCGAAGACGACGAATTTCGGATCGGTAAGCCGCAGCACTTCGTCATACACCAGCACGCTATCGATCACCGCAAACTCCGGCACATGATTGTGCACGCCGAAAGTAATTCCCGCCGCCTTGATTTTTTCGCCGATACGGTTAAACTCGCCTGCAATCCAGCGCCAATCGTCGAGCGTCGGCGGCCCTTTCGTTGCAGGATCGCGATGCATGCCTCCCGACGACGAGCAGACCATGTATTCGAGCCCAATGGTGTGACCGTAGTCAAGCCACTGGTCGAGTTGCGTCTCAAGCACGCTGAGCGGATGGTGAGTACTGATGCAGCGCAAGCCGGCCGCGTCCATGGCATGGCGAAAATCCGCAGCCGTCCGATCGAAGTAGCCCGCTGCTTCAACCACCGTGTAGCCTGCCGAGCGCACCTGCGCCAACGTACCGTCGAAATCCTTGGGCAGCAGGTTGCGCACGCTGTAGAGTTGCAGACCGATCGGCAGCCGCAACCGTTTAGCTTCGAGGCGCGAGGTGGCGGCACACGCCGCAATTGCTCCAGTTGCTTTCAGGAAACTTCTGCGTGACGTGCTCATGTGCAGTCTCCCCGTGAGAATCGCTCTCAGCCTTTGATGGTTTTGGTGTCAGCGTCCCAGGATGCCGCGCTGCGATGGAAGTAAGAGTAGTTGGCCATGTGGCAGGCGATGGCTGCATGGTTCCCGAAGATTTCGTCTTCCACCACGGGCTGGCGCGTGTCCACGGCGCTGAAGAAATTTGCCAGATGGTCGGCGGTATCGTCATAGCCCGTCGTAGCCGAATACGCTTCCACCTCCGCCAGCGCGGGCGGCGGCGCTGGGTGCGAGTTGTTCCAGTCATCCAGATACTGTTTCTTCGCCGTGGCGGTCCAACCATTCAACGAATATCCCTCAGGCTGCGGCCGCGTATCCTGCGGCGCGATAGTAAGAGTGTTCCCGTTGATGGTCATGGTGGCTTCCTTGCCGTAGAAGACGATCGGCTCGCCCTGCGCGCTGTTCTGGTTGCAGTGCAGATTCAGGGTCACGCCATCGTATTCGTAGAGCGTCGCCAGCAGATCTGGAAAGTCGCGCCCATCCTTGAAATAGGTGAGGCTGCCGATTGACTGCGCAAGTTTTGGCGCCGCATTGATCCCGCTTACGCACTGGATCCCCGACAGCAAATGCACGTAAAGATCTCCGGCCACGCCTTCGCCGTAATCCGCAAAGCACCGCCAGCGGAAGAACCGCACCGCGTCGAAGGGACGCTCCGGCGCATCGCGCAGGAAAGCCTTCCAATCGATATTCTGCTCGCTCGCGTCAGGAGGAACGGGATAGACCCAAGCGCCTGAAGGCGAGTTGCGGTCGGAATGGCCTTCGATGTAGCTGACCGGGCCTAGCCTACCCGATGCGTAAATCTCCTGCGCTTTTTTGTAGACGATGTTGCTCACGCGTTGACTGCCCGCCTGAAAAATCCGCTTGTTGGCCTTCACCGCTTCAACCATCGCAAACCCGTCAGCCACATTGTGCGACATCGGTTTCTCGCAATAAACATCCTTACCCGCCGCGAGGCAGTCCAGAACGATGGCCCTGTGTAGATGGTCGGAGACCGCGACGATCACCGCGTCAACATCTTTGCGATCGAGGATCGGTCGGTAGTCTCCGCTGGTAGGCACGTCTGCGCCGTACGCCTCAAGTCCGGCCCTCCGGTGCATTTCATAAAGGTCGGCTGTCGCCACCAGTTCGCCAGTGGGCACCTTGCGCGCGGAGCGCAGCAGGTCGCATCCGCGAATCCCTGTCCCGATGGAGGCGAATCGAATCTTCCGCCCGCTCCCCATCGCCTGGGCTTCGAGCGCTGGAGCCTCAAGCAGGGTCGCCTTCGCTGCCGCGCCTGCGACTGCGGCGCCCGCGCCGAGCCGCACGAATTCCCGCCTTGTAAATCCTGGTGTTTTCACTTGTATTTCCTGTTCGAAAACGGTTTCGGGCAATTGTATCGCTTTAGCGCAACACGGATTGGATGGCCAGGTTCAAGCCCACCATCAAGACCGCGGAGACGGGAATCACCAACAAGGCCTTCTTCAGCCGCAGCGGATCGCCGCCGGCGATGGTCCCGATAACGCGCGAGCTGACCGCCAGCCCAATCCATCCGCAGGTGATCACGAAGCCCAGCGCAGTGCCGGTCATGCGCGGGAAGGCATCTCCGACGATGGCCAGCGTAGTCGGAAAAACCGGCGCCATCGAAAGTCCTGCGATGAAGACCAGTGCGAATGCAGCGGCGGGTCGAATCGTTCGTAGCATCAGGAAAGTAGTAACCGCCATTGCTGCGGATGCGACGAGAGTAACGGTGATGGGCTGCACGCGAATAAGAATCGGCGAAACGCCCACGCGGCCGATGAGCAGCCCGAGCGCAAATCCAAGCGAGAGAATATTGAGCGCGCGCGATTCCGGAACGCCTTGAGCAATCAGATGTCGAGGCAGCCAATTCCATATCCCTACTTCGCAGGAAACGTAGAGGAAAAGAAACAGGCCGAGCATGAAGAGGAGTGGCCGGTCGAGGACTGGGGCAGCATCGGCAAGCACGAACCGCCCCGCGCTCGTCGGCGAAGGCATTTTGGTTACAGCCTGAATCACCAGCGTGACCACAGTCAGCGACGCGACGGTGTAGCAAAGGCGGACCCAGTTCCGCGCAAAGAGATTGGCCGAGAGAAACGGGGTTGCCAATCCGCCCAGTCCGAAAAAGAGGTTCACCAAGTTCAGCGCGATTCCGCGGTGCGTCTCGCTTACGTCGCTCACCAGCGCGTTCGCGCCCGTCACCACGATTCCTCCGCCGACGCCGAGCAGGAATAAGAGGACCATTATGCTGCGGTAACCTTGCGAGCGAGGAAGCGCGTAGAGCGCAATGGCAATGAACGCCAGCCCAAGAATAAGGCCGATCTTCTTGCCTTCGCTATCCAGCAGCGGGCCCACGCCGACCGACGCGATGATCAGTCCCAGCGCCTGCGCAAACGCGATCGTTCCATTCTGTGTAGGCGTGAGATGGAAACGGTCTGACAGGTCGGGCAGAATGGTGCCCAGCATGGCGGCAATCATTCCATAAACGAAAATGGCGACGATAGCAGCGAAAATCAACACAGGCCACATTCCTTTCCATTGCCGTAACGAAAGAGCCGGGACATCGAACCAGCTGCAATGGTATCCAATACCCGGCTTCGGCGGTACCGTTGCGCCCCTTGTTTTGAGCCGCTGCGCAGTGAATATGGTGAGATTTTGGTGTTGCGCGGGTGTTTTCAGTTTAGTGGTAGAGTCTGCGAGCCGCGCTTTAGGGCGCGGCGGCCGACAAAATGATGGCCGGCTCTTACCGATCCGGCCGGTCACAAACTTATACTTTCACAAACAGGGCAATCCAGAGACAACGAAAGTCGATATCGGTGTGATCAGCCAACACTAGCCGACT
>CAZVYV010000016.1:8884-21527 GCA_964630985.1 uncultured Occallatibacter sp. | reverse complement strand
CCGGATGGGCGAGCTGTTCAAAATTGGCTGGGATTTGTTCACCATTCGTCATTACCAGCGCCAGGGGATGAGACTTTCTGCCGGCGATTATGCAGTCGCCATAGGATCCGTGATTTTCCTTTATGCAACTGCGGTACCCGCCGCCGTTCTCTACCAAAACCATCCGCAATACAAATGGGTGCTGATCGTGACCTGCGTGTTTGATGGAATCCTGTTCATCGTGCTGTTCGTGTGGGAAGTCAAATGGTGGATCAAGCACCGGACCGCCGCCCGCGCTGCACAAGTGTCCACACCAAGCAACCAGCCAGGGCGGTAGCCGCCGCCAGAAGGCACATCGCATATGTTTTCGCTTGGCATCGTCGTGTTAGTCCTCGTTATGGCTTTTGCCGGCTTTCGCAAGGCGCAGCGGACCGGGACCTGGAGCTGGTCGAAGTTTTTCCTCACGCTCGGCTTTATCGCGGTCGTGTGCGCGATCGTCACAGCTCCCTTGGTGCTGATGAACATGAGCAGCCCCTTCTTCTGGTGGGTCTACGGTGCGGGCTGGGTCGTGGCTTTGGGCCTCATGGTCTGCTTCATCGTCCGGGCTCGCCGCTGGAAATTCCCCGGCACCAAAACGTCGCTCGAGGATGAAAGCAACCAGCAGCCGCCCCCTCGCTAAGTCGCGGCCAGTTTCAAAACATTCCGTCTTTGAAAAGCGTATCCTCAAATGCACTAGCGATTGAGAATCAGGGACCCCATGAGCACCAAAGGGGAGAACCGGTTCGACTCCACCGAAGCGTCGCCATGGATGCGTCCCTTCGTGCCGCGACGTTTCCTCAGTAACGGCCATCTACAAACCATCGTCGGCAGCGTTCTTCCGCGCACACATTCGTTGTCCGAGCCGGAGATCCAACTCATCGAGGTTGAAGCCGCCACCTCCGCTCGCCCAGCGAGTTTCGTGCTCTGCCACTGTCATTGGCAACCCGCCGAGGTCCGAAGCGAACGGCTCACCATGGTCATCGTTCACGGCCTCGAGGGATCTTCCTCTTCTCCTTATGTGTTAGGGAACGCATCTCGCGCCTTGAGAGCCGGCTGCAACGTTGTCCGCATGAATATGCGGAGCTGTGGCGCCGGACGGGACTTGTCTCCAACCATCTATCACGCCGGCCGCTCTGAAGACGTCGCCATTGTGATGGCGGAAATAGCCCGCACGCACCTCATCCATAGCTTCGCGCTGGTCGGCTATTCCATGGGAGGGAATCTGGTTCTCAAGCTGGCTGGCGAGTTGGGCGCCGCGCCACCGCCCTATCTCAAGGCGGTCGTCGGCGTTTCACCGCTCATGGATCTCGTTGCCTCCTCCGCCGCAGTGCACGAACCGCAAAACCTCCTTTACGCGACCAGGTTTCTCGCCGACCTGATCAAGCACATTCGCCACCAGGCAAAACTCTACCCGGATCTTTACTCCGTGGACGGCCTCAACAAGATTCGCACCCTGCGTCAATTCGACGAAGAGATCGTCGCGCGATACGGCGGCTTCGTGGGCGCAGACGACTACCACCAAAGCGCCGCCAGCTCCAACTGGGTGCAGGACATTACTGTGCCCACGCTCATCTTGCAGGCTCTCGACGATCCTTTCATCCGCATGACTCCCGAAACGCGCGCCAAAATCCTCGCCAACCCCCGCGTTCGGCTGGTCGAGACTCGACACGGCGGTCACTGCGCCTTTCTGTCGCCCGATCACGGTGACGAAGGCTTCTGGGCGGAGAGAACGCTGCTCGACTTTCTGCTTGTGACGGTTGAAGGCTGAACAGAGCGACGATTTATTTGGCAGCAGTCGGTGTTGTCGGTGGGACCGCTGCAAATCCATCCATGCCCAAACGCCAACCAAGAAATGTGTATTCGTCGGCCGCAAGTTTCAGCGCCTGTGTGCGATTCGATCCGATGCCGTGTCCAGCATCGAAGTCCACGCGCAACAAAATCGGATTTGAAGATGTATTCGCCGCTTGCAGGCGAGCGGTCATCTTGGTCAGCATCCAACTTGTCACGCGCGGATCGTTCGCGCCCGTTTCAAGCATCACCGACGGGTACTTGAAGCCGTCCTGCACATGTGCGTAGGGGCTGATCGCATACATGGCCCGGAACTCCGGCTCGATTTTCACTGAACCGTACTCGAACGCGTTCTCGGCGCCACTTGCCCGCTGCTCGCTCCGCAAAATATCTGTAATGCCTACGCGATAAAGAACGGCCGCGACCAATTCAGAATGCTGCGTGAGGAACCCGCCCACCGCGATGCCCCCCGCGCTTGTTCCCTCGATTGCCAGATGCGCTGGCGACGTGTACTGCTTGTCGATCAAATATTGCGCGCAGCCCACAAAGTCGTCGATGGTGTGCTGCTTGGTAGTCTTCATCCCCGCAAGGTGCCACGCTTCGCCTCTCTCGCCGCCGCCGCGCACGTGAGCGAAAGCGAACACGCCTCCACGATCGAGCCACGGTAACAGCGAGGAAGAATAGAACGGAGAAATGGAGTAGCCGTATGCTCCATAGGCCTCAAGCAACGCCGGGTGTGAGCCGTCGAGCGCCATGCCCTTTTTATAGAGGATCGAGAGCGGGACCATCGTACCGTCGGCGCTCTTTGCCTGCACTTCAGCTGATTGGATCGCCGACATGTCGATCGGATTCAACGGCTGCAAATGAGTGTTTGCAAAGTTGTGGCTGCCCGGCGCATATGCGTAGATCAGGCGCGGAGTGGTCCAGCCCGCCATAGAAAGCGTAATGCCGGGCCGGCGATAGTCCGCGCCTATGCCGCCAACGGTCCCGCTCATCGGAAGTTTCAGTTCTATCCCTCTTGATTGGGCAGCGTATGGAATCCGCGCCACCACGCCAAGGCCATCGCGGAAACCCTGAACGTAGAGCGCATCGCTCGCGCAGGCCAGTCCCTCTCCAGTTCTGGCGGAGAGAATCAGGCTGCTCTCGGGCAGAACAACGCGCGCGGCGTCGAACGTTTCGCTGGCAAGATCGAAACTGACCACACGCCCATTGCTGACGGCTCCATTCGCTCCGCCCTTGGTCCTGATATACGCGCGGGGTCCATGGAGCGCGAAGTCCATCATTCCGTCTTCGTGTTTGACCACTTGGATCCACGGGCCGGACTGGGTGCGGCGAACCCATAGCGCGGGCGTTTCCACCACTCCGGAAGTCTGGCCGGCCACTATCATGCCCGTGCCAGGTACAACAGACACGAAGACGTTCCCGTTCTTCGGCAGGGCCGGATCGCTCGTGATATCGGGGCCGAATACCTGCCGATCGGCCTCTTCGGCGCCCAAACGGTGGTAGTAGACACGCTCGTTGTCGTATTTCGTTGAGGCGGGAGCGGTGGACCCCATCGCCTGCAGCCGCGCAAAGTAGAAGCCCTTGCTGTCATCTGTCCACGACGGATCTGCTTCCTGGGCGCGAGAGATCGATTCGCTGAGCAATTTGCCTGTCGCGGTTTCGACGACATGCAACACCGAATTCTCTGAGCCGCCCAGCGACACGCCCACCGCGACATACTGCCCATTGGGCGACGGCACATAGTAATCGATCGCAGCATGCTTGCCGCCCTCGGCAAGGGTCGCGGGATCGAGCAACAGGCGCGACGGCCCCCCAACAGCCGCGCGCGTCATCAAGAGGTAGTCGCTTTTGCCCGACGGCAGCTCAAGATAGAAAAGCCGGTCGAGCTCTCGATCAGGATTGCTCGCGATATCGACCGTATCGGAAAGTTTGGTCAGCTCCGACAGAATCTGCGCATCCTGAGTCGCGAACGGCTGCAGTGCCTCAACCGTCACCGCATTCTGGGATTTCATATAGGCCAGAAGTTCATCGCTGCTGGTCTCCATCCACCGGTAGGGATCAACCACCGCCGTGCCGAAATAAACATCGGTTACCGGTTTCACCGGCGCAACAGGCGGCGCGAGAGGTGAGGTTTGAGCAACGCAGTAGGCAGCAAAGGCAAACAGAAAAAATCCGCTCAGTCGGCTGATCGTTTGGCCCATAAGGAAGCTCCACATTTCGGCTTATTGAGCAATGCAGAGACTGAGTATATATGCGAAGCCTCACGACAAGAATTGCTATCGCGCCGCCAACTCCGGCACATCGAGGGTGTACGGCGGCAGCACTCCGTACTCGGCGGCCATGCGGAAGAACCCGCGCATTCCTTCAATGCACTCTTCATCGAGCACGTAGTGGATGTTGGCCGTGAGATAGGTGCGAATCGTTGCCTCGGGAATCGCGATCCGGCGCGACCACTCGGCCACGAGCGCGTCAATATTCGCGAGGCCATGATCGCGCGATGAAATGAAATCTACAGCAATCCTCTCGTCCAAAGGGCTGCTGCATGCAATGCTGCCGTGTGCAGCACTCCAGACGGCGGAAACGAAAGGAAGCCCGGTTAGCGTGCGCCATTCCTCCGCCAAATCGCGATACACGAGTTCTTCACCGGTACGCTCGAGGCGGTTATACCTTTCCTCTAGCGCCAGCAGCGCGGGATCGCCGATGAGAATGGCCGCATCGGCGCGTTCAAGCATCGCATCCAGGTCAGCCACCATGGGCACAAACGGAACCTCCGCATTGCCCCACTTGTGGAACATAATGCGCGCATAGGCGAGTGTTGTCCGGCTGGCTGCATCGGCCGCAACCGAACTCAACTTCTGCAGCGGCCGGCTGGCGCGATGCACCAGGATCAGCGAGCGCACACGACCCTTTGAAGCAATCGTGCAGCCGGGAAGAATTTGCAGGCCCGGCGTAGTCGCGAGCGATGCAATGGGAATCAGCCCGATGTCGGCTCGTCCATCAGCCAGGCGTGCCGCGCATTCCGACGGCGTCATTCGATCGATCAGGTAGCGCTTCTTGAGTGAGTCGTCCAGCGGCGGATGCTCAAAATCCCACATCAGCGGCGCAGGATTGAGAAATCCAATGGCCGCGATTCGCAAGCGCGCGTCTTGCTCGGTGTTCACATCTCTTAGACTACCAATCTTCCAATCGGGATTCGCAGGCGCGGCGCACCAAGGTAAGCAGGGTTGTCACCTCTGCCATCAAGGCTTACCCGAATGCAAAACGCCCCGCCGAGAGGCGGAGCGTCAAGCATTTCAAATTGGGTTGCTGGTGAATCTCACTTACTTATGGCTGCTGCTTCCGCCGCCACCGCCGCCGCTATGCGAGCCTCCACCTGCGCCCCCACCTCCACTGCTGTGGGAACTACCGCCTCCGCCGCTATGCGACGCTCCACCGCCACCGCCGCTGGGGGCGCCTCCGCTGGGGTGGGACGAGCCTCCACCAGACGATCCGCTGCTCGTGGAACTTCGTGGCGGAGCCGAATCATGGCTCGGTTCAGGCTGGCTTTGGAATGCGGGACGTGACGGTTCGGGCCGGTTCATTTGCCCCGGCTCCGTCCGCGGCTGCTCGGGCCGGTCTCCCTCTGCCGGTTCCTGCGGAACGGGACGGTTGAAGTTGTAACCGGGCCGGTTTGTGTTCCCCGGTCTGCCTGGTTGCTGCGGAGCCTCATTTCCCGGCTGCGGTTCATGTCCACCCGCCATCGACGGCGCGTGCTCGACTACCGGCCGCGACGGCAATGGCCGCATCGGCACCACCGTGCTCCCGCCGATCGTAACCGGCGTGTTTCTGTTGCGCGCCGGAAGCCCGGGACCGGCAACCACGGGACTGCGATTCACGGCGAGCAATGGAACCGGCCTGCCGTTGATGGGCCGCCGCGGCAGGATCGGGCGCGGAATCGGTCTATAGCCGGGCGGCAGATGGCCAAAATTCGGGCCGCCGTAAAAGCCCACTCCCCACCACGGCGAGCATCCACCGGGCCCCGGCGCCCAGCCCCACCCAAAGCTGTCGAAATAGTTCCACGCGCCGCATTGGAACGGCATATAGCCCCATGGATAGCCCGAGACCCAAAGGTAGCCATATCCCGGAGTCCACATCCAATTCCCATAGCCGTAGGGATCAAAGGCCGCACTCGCTGCTTCGTAAGGCGACCAGATATATCCCTGCCCGGGCACGTCGTACCAGTTGCCATCGGCGTCCAAGTCACTCCACGCTGGGTTCTGGGGTTCGCTCAGATTGGCGGTGGCGCCGGTCTGCGACGCCGTCTCCGCCGTCATCGCCTGATCGCGGTCGGAGTTCCACTCGTCCCACGAATCGGGTGCGATCGATTCTGCGAGCTGATAGTCGGCTGGGTTGGCGCTGTTCAATTCTATGCTTTCGCCGCCATGAAGATCGGTGGCAACGTTCGCACCCGAGGATTCGAGGTGCGCGTTCCCTGAGAAAACGGCGACTTGGCCGGGCAGGCTGTCCATCCCAACGCGGAACACGGTAAAGCCGCTCGTAGTCACTTGAGAGTCAGTGAACTGGACACTCATCTGGCCGGCCTGACCTCCGCCCTGAAACTCGAAGTAAGCCAGGCCACTGTTGAGCGCGAGCGCGGCATTACCTGTCGTTCCCGCACCTTGAAGCACCTGTAGCGTCAGCGAACTGTCCGGTGAAAGCCGCGCAACGCTGCCGTCTTCAAACTGAATCTCGGCCTTTCCGCTGTCGGCGGTCGTCAGTTGCATTCCTTCCAGCAGGGGCGTGTTGGCCACTGCCTGCTGGGCCAGCACCTGTCCGCCTTGCGAAAGCGTCACCTGCCCATCCACGTAACTCAGCCGCACTGCGCGCGCCGGTTGCTCTGGCCCCTGCTGCGGCTGGTCCTGCGCTCGCAGCGTTGGCTCAAAACACACGACCGCCAGGGCCAATGCTGCCAGCCCTGCTACCCATTTTGGATTCCTCTGGAGTTTCATCGTGCCCCCACTTTCTATTGCCTTTCGGCAACTCACCCCGTACATCGGGAGCCCTGCATTGATTGGACACATACCGAAGCAAGAAAGTCTCCGCAACCCGGGAAATTAAGTTGTACCGTGCGCAAGCAGATTTTGCGCACGCTTTCTCACCCGATCCAGGACTTGATCGTCCCCTGCCAATCGCTCAAGAATATCGCGAATGGCGTCAACCTCCTGCGCTCTGCCATCCTGAAACTCTTCCGTCAGAAACTCCATCTCCTGGTCCAGTCCCAGACGGTCATGCTGCAACAGCACCTCCAGGCGCGCGCCTTCCAGGACGGTTTGCGCCACAGCCTGCATGGCCTCGCCGAGCGATTGGATATCCCTGTCGCGGGAATAGTTGAATGTACACGATCCATGTCCTGCAGGCCCGGTGAAGGAGAGCGTCTTCCATCCCTGGAAGGCGACCTTCAAATGGCTTTCGCACTGCGCGTTAAACCACTTGTGGCTTTTCGCAGTGTCAAAAGCGCGCCCGGCAAACTCCTTGCTCACTTCAATATCGCGATCGACATTGGGGGCTTCGATCACCTTTTCGCCGGTTTGTGGTTCCATGTGGGAACGAAAATGCCCACTGCCATCGGGATGGAGAACGAGAGTCCATTGCGGAGGCGAGAGTTGAGGGTCGGAGAAGTCCACCTGGACGACGGAATCGGGCGCAATCGCAGCAACTGGCGCCGGAGCTGTGACGTGTTCAGGCGCAGGGGCGGGCGCCGGAGCCGCATCGACCCGCGCGGCCAGCATCAGGGCGGCCGCCAGCAGCCAGTGCACCCTCATCCCCGGGCCCCCTGGAGCGCCAGTGTCTGCGCGGTGTGAATATGACAGATGGCGATGGCCAGAGCGTCAGCCGCGTCTGAAGGCTCCGGCAGCTCGGCCAGATCGAGCAGCCGCGCCACCATAAACTGCACCTGCTCTTTTTTCGCCAGGCCGTAGCCGACAACGCTGGACTTGATTTTGAGCGGCGCATACTCCGCAATCGGAATTCCCTGGCGCGCCGCCGCCAGCAGTGCCACGCCGCGAACCTGCCCCAGTTTCAGCGCCGATTTCGCGTTCACCGAGTAGAAAACCTCCTCGATGGCCACGGCATCGGGATGCCACCGCTCCATCTCAGCGGTCAACTCCCTGAAGACCCGGTCCAGGCGCTCGGGCAGGCTTTGCGTCTTTGCGAGGCGGATCGCACCCATCGCACGGAATTGCAGCGCCTCGTCCCGCGGGCCTTCGCCGGAGTCGACAACGCCGAACCCGGTCACCTCGGTTCCGCAATCGATGCCAAACACCCTCATCGCGTCCAAGTGTATCGCAGGGAGGATCGTGTTTCGTAGACTGGAGAGGCCGCTCAGTCTCTCCGCTCGTTCGCAGCGGGCGCAGCCGGACCTGACACCTTTGTGTCATCCTCAACCGGGCATCCATACTGAGGCGGCCGCGTCCAACTTGATAACGACTTTGGTTCTTTTCCGAAAGTTTCATCCAGGGAAAACAAAACGCGGTTTTGGGTGTCGATAGGTTACAGGGAAAGAAGTTCGAGATGGTGAGATCGATGCGCTTGGTTCCTGCAGCGGCAAAACGCACCGCGGTTCTCTGGCTCAGCCAGGGAATCTCTCCCCAGCGTCTGGCTGTGACCCTCGCCCTTGGATTCGCCGTCGGCTGCATTCCAGTGATCGGAATCCCAACGGTCCTCTGCGCCGGGCTGGCCTTGGCTCTGCGGTTGAACCTCCCAGCCATTCAAGCTGCAAATTACGCGGCCATGCCCTTGCAGCTGGCTCTCATCGTTCCTTTTGTGAGGCTCGGGGGCTGGCTCGTGCAAACGCCCGAGCATCCGGCGCAGTATCTTGTCCCTCATGCCGTAAATCACTTCTCGGCTCTCAACATCTCCACGCTTATGAGCGGATGGGCCGGTGAAGCATTGCTGGCATGGCTGGTGGCCGCAGTTCCCGCTGTCCTGTTGATGACACTGGCGCTCAACCTTATGCTGCGCCGCATTCCCGCCCTGAGAAAAGCACAAGCCGGCGACTGATTCGGGAATCGGGCTCTCCGCCCAGCTAGTCGTTCGTGAGAGACCGCTCCCCTTCATAGCCGTCTTCCACTACTGCACAGTCACCGTGAATGTCGAGGTTCGCGTAATGTTTTGCGACGCAGCAGTCACCGTCACGGTATACGTGCCGGCCGGAGTTCCCTGATCCTTCTGGGCCTGACTGCCACCACCGCAGCCGTTAAAGCTCACAGCAAGAACCACGAACAGGATCATGAGCGGAAATTTGCGCTTGAACCCCATCGGCAGAAGCAGAAAAACGCAGGCCAGGACGGCAAATCCGTAAGGCGGCGTGCCGCGCTCCAGTTTCGAGGTCACCGTATGCGGGGCCGTCGTTGCAATCATCAAGGTCGCCGTGGCCGTCGTGTTATTACCCAGAGCCGCGCTCGAGGCTGGACATGTTGCCTCCGCCATCGCCGCCGGCAATGCGCACGTCACGTTAACCACACCGGCGAAGTTCCCTGCCGCCGACAAGGTCACGCCGGTCGTCGCGCTTTGCCCCGCGGCGACGGTCACATTCGGAATCGGCGGCGCGATCTGGAAAGTCTGATCGGACACGACGACAGGGATCGAATACGTAGTCTGCGCCGCCATGTAGTTCCCGTCTCCGGGATAGGAGGCCGTAAACGTGTAGGTTCCCGGCGTATTGATTGTCACTGGAAATTGGGCATTGAGATAGGCCCATGGGTTGGGGCTGCCGCTGAACGAAAAGTATGCAGCCGTTCCCGGAACCGTCACACCGTTCTCGAGGAACGCAATGCTGCCCGTGGGCGGAGGAAGCACACTATATGCCGTCACTGCCGTCTCCACGTGGAATGTCTGGCCGGAATCGGCGAAGTAGTTGCTTCCGCTTGGGGTGTACTGGAGAGAAAGATCCGGAATCTCAAAAGTATCCATCGCGGTCGGCGCCGGCGTCATCACCAGATTCATTGTGACGGGGTTTCCGGGGTTGTAACTCGCGTCGCCGCTATACTCCGTCTGGATGGCAGAGCTGCCGACAGATCGGATGTTCGCGTAAAGCGTCTGGTCTTCGGCGTATCCCATTGAGTTCAGAGCCTGAATTCCGGTCGCGGCAGCATTTCCCGGCACGGTGATACTCAGGCTTCCGGTCGGACATTGAACCTGCGTCTCAAGCGGACTCGGTGCGCATGGAGTGCCGGCCGCATTCGTCACGGTGCCGCGAAGGTAGAAAATGCTCCCATAGGGTACCGTCGCGCCTGCCGGCGAAAAGGTGTGGGTAGTCGGGTTGTACGCTTCAAGCGAAAGTGCGGTTTGGCTGTTTTCCTTGCCAACCGTCACCTGCACGGGCGCCGAGTCGCTCGCCGCGAACGTACCATCACCCGGATAGTGCGCCGTCACGTTGTACGTGCCGCCGGGGAGCAGGTCGGTCGTGCCGCTGGCAGCGCCGTTGACCAGCGGGAAGTTGGCCAAGCCGGTGATTCCGCCGCTGGTTGCAGCCATCAGGGCCACCGATCCGGTCGGCGTGCCGCTGCCATTCTTCGCCGCCACCGTCACGTTCACACTCACCGTTTGTCCATGCGCGAGACTAATCGGCGAAAGGCCGGCAAGAGTCGTCGTACTCGGCGAGAAGCTCGTGCTATTCCACGCCGTCACCAGGTTCGCCGTATTCACGCTGCCCAGTCCCGTTGCCAGGTCGTAACCTGCCGTCGCGGTGAACGCCGGAACCGTAGGGTTGCTGGGGTCGATCATCACGCCGTATCCGTAGCTTGGAGTTGTTATCTGTAATCCACAATCCAGCATTCCTTCGCATGGCACGGCATCGTTCCCCTTGGTCGTGTCGTAGAAAACGCACGCGCCTCCATTGGGCGGCGCCGTGGAAGAATCGCATGATGCCCCAGGCTGCGCGGCGAGATTGTAGAGAACGTAATTCGCATTTCCCTCGCGCGAGCCGGTCTTTTGTTCGACAAGCGCCATAACTCCAGCAAATGTTGGAGCCGCTGCCGACGTTCCGCCCACACCCACAAACGAGCCGTTGGCCAGGTTGCACTGGATGTCGTCGCCGAGAATTACTCCAAATGGCGTGAGGTCCTGTTCACAGATGACATAAAAACTGTCGTTCATACCCGCGCTTGCAAAAAGCGAGACGTCCGGCAAGTCGCGCACGCCATCCTGCGGCACGCCCGTCCCGCCTTGCCACGACGGTTTCGGGTAGCCCGCGCAGTTCCCTGTATCTCCGCCCGTTGCGCAACTGCTTGGGCCCCCACTCCCTGCCACAATGTTCAACTCGGTTGAGTTATTCGGGCATTGGCTCACGCCGCCGCTGAGGCCCAGCCCGGCGCACGATTGGTTCCAGACTGTCTCCGGAATGTATCCCAGCGCCGACGACCACGTACTTGCATTGTTGGTCGAACTCCAGTAATTGTGGGCCGTCGCTGCACTCTGATCAAAGTCCGTGCCGCCCACCGCAACGTTATACGGCGTCGACGCGAATCCGCTCACGCCGAGTCCCCCGCTCGCAACCGATTCAGACTCGAAGTCGTCGCATCCGGCTGAGCCCGCGTCGCCCGCCGCCTCCACCACCGTGATTCCCTCCGCCGCTGCCTGCTCCCAAAGCGTGCTGTAGAAAGCATTGCCCGCGTCTCCCAGCGTCGCCTCGCATTCTCCGTAGCTCTCGCTCATAATCGGCGCCAGATCGTTGTCCACAATGTAGAGCGCCGAGAGGTCTACGCCCAGCGCTGTCGTCGTGGTTGCAGACGTCACAAGGTCGATGGTTGCGTTTTTGGCCACGGCTCCCGACCAACTCACGTCCAAAACCGCCTCTGGCTCGTCTCCAGGGCTGATTCCCGGGTCGGTCCCGTTCAAGATGATCTTTGGAATGTTCGCCGGCAATCCGAATTGGCTGCGGAAGGTTGCAATATCGTTCGCATTGATGTCTGTCTCGCCCACAATGGCGATGGTCTGACCCGTGCCGTCGATTCCCGCATTCCAAAGTGGCAGGACGTTGTAGATTGTCGCCCAGTCTGTCGGACCAACTGGGTAGTAAATCGACGTGCCTTCCTTGAACGTGAAGAGTGGCAAGCCGGAACCCGGGTTCGCCGCCTGCGCCTGCGCTCCCGCCAGCGTAAACTGCGGCCGCCGCGAAAAATTGTGCAGTGAAAGCACGCCTTTAACCGCCGGAGCCAACGCCGACGGAATCGACGGATCGCTTGCATTGGCCCAGTGCTGAACGCCGTTCAGCAGGTAACTGTGAATCGTCGTCCGAAAAGCGTCCTGAACCTGGCCGGCGGTTCCCGAGAACTCAATCGCTGTCTTCGCGTTGTTTTTGCTTTCCACTTTCAATCCGTGCGACTCAAGCCATGCCTCAACCGCCGCAACGTCGCTGTCAGCCGGCCCGAATTCCTTGCCGAACTCCTGCGGCGCGAGCCATTGGTGGTAACTAGCCGAGCCCTTGGTCTGCTGCGCATCAAGCAATGCACGCAACGCCGACTCCTGCTCGGCGCTGCGCTTGAGCACCAGAATCATGTGCTCCATTGGAAGGCTTGAGGGGGCGGCCCCTTGATCGACCGCACGCCGGATCAGCGGATGTGTGTTGCCGCGCAGCGTAGTGCGCTGTGCGTCGTCGGCTACTGCAGTGACCAGCGGCCGCGGGCCCAATCCACCCGTCGCGATGGGGACTTGTGCTCGAATGGCCGTCGCCGAGCAAAACAGGGTGGCAATCGGCAAGGCGAGCGCGTAAAAAAGCCGGAAGCAGGGCTCCCGGCGGCGCTTGATCGAATTGGCAAAGAAACTTCTCTCGGAGGAAGTGGACATGGGCAACCAA
>CAZVYV010000016.1:0-8784 GCA_964630985.1 uncultured Occallatibacter sp. | reverse complement strand
TCGAACATGTCGCCCTGGATGAGCGTAGAAGGCGTCATTTTGGCCTGCACTTCAGGCGCATGAATGTTGGCCGCGACAAACGGCCCTTCGAACTGGTGATGAATCTGGTGGCCGGTGGTATAGCCATTGGGATTGGGGCCCGTCCATCCGTTGTATTGCACGGTAACGTGCAGTGGCTGCGAACCGTCGCCCACATAGTGTCCCAGCCAGCCGGCGTAAAAAATAATCGCCGCCTCGACAGGCTTTGTGTCCTGCCCCCCTGCGGTAAGAAAACGGTACTCGCGCATTGCAGCCTTCAACCGCTCCCAAACTTCATCGGTCTCCCACGGCTGCAGGCCGATCTTCTCGGGCCGCTGGCCCGCGGCGAAGACCATGGCTTCAAAGTCGAGTCGCTTGTGGGGCAATGGGCCCAGCGCGTCAGCAGATTCCAAATTGATGAAGTGCTCGGGCGCCTGCGCGGCGCTCAATTCCGGTTCGGCGGGTGAGCGCCAGCGATCGGGCTCGGGACCCAGGTACGCAATCTCATCGATGGCCGCCGGCGTGCGCAGAAAGGCGGGCACATCGGCCGGCAGTGTCGACGCGGCCAGCTTGTTGATCATGGTGTGGCCGTCGTGCTCCCACCCGTGAGCGGCTGGCGAAGAAACCAGTAGAAATAACAAGCTCGATGCGGGCAATGCGAAACGAATCAGGCGAGAAGCGGCTGGTTGATGAAACATGCAGCCAGTATACGGCGAGACAAACAGGCAATTGAGAGCCCGGTCGGCGAAAATCCATGCCTGGATGGCCTCGCAGGGGTGGCCCCGGCTGCGATGGTTACTTGAGCGTTTCACCTCCACCACGAGTAGGACGATTTGCCTAGAGAGTCTGAAATCGAACGCTTATACTACCAGCACATTGCGTTGCCGTCCGCGAAGGGCGCCGTTTGCACGCGGAGAGCCGCGCGCAAACGGATCTCCCGCAGCGCGTCGTGGTTGTTTCTTTGTGCCTCTGCTGACGCGGATGGCGGCATGAGTGCGAGCGTCAAAGTCGGTATTGTGCCATGTCAAGCGAGGCGTTGAATCGGGGGAGCGCGCCGATGAGCGAGCGGCCGGATGCACAGAACGAGCAACCGCGGCCGGCGCCGTCTGAGTATGGCGGAGTCTCGCAACTCTGGCTGATCCTGCCCTTTTCTATTCTCGCCATCTCGGTCGGCGCCGCACTCGCCCGCCTGTTTCCTCATTTCCGCTGGGAGTCTCTGCCGGTAGTGGCCGCAGTGGTGGCAACGGCGCTGTTCGCGCTCCTGTTGAACAAGCGGCTGCTTCGCGCCGGAACCGTTCAGGATTCTGAGCCGATCGCCGAAGGGTTGCGCGAACTGCTCGATTCCGCAGGTCCGGCGGTGGTGGCGCTGGATCTGGGCGGCAAATTGATCTACTGCAATCCCGCGACCGAGCGTGTGCTGGGCTATCGAACATCCGAGCTGCTCGCACTGTGGGGCACTGTAGAAATCCTCGCTCCCGGCGAGGCCGAACGCCTCGTGGCCGAGATGCAGAAACTTTGTCGCGTGGACCGCCCGCCGGAAGCTTCGCGTGCCGGCCTCATGTCTGCTTATCTGCAATGCGTCCGCATGCTGGCTCCCAGCATGGTGCCAAGCTTTGACGCCAAGGTGCGTCGCAAAGACGGGGTGCAGATTCCCGTCACGCTGCACATCTCGGCGCTGCGCGATGCGCTGGGCGAGCTGACCGGCATGGTCGCCGTTGCCGTGGATCAAAGCGAGAACCAGCACCGCGAGCAGGCGCAGCGCGAATCGCAGGAGCGGTACCGCGACCTCTTCGAGCACTCTACTGAGATGATTGCTACGCTGAGCCCGGCCGGGCAGTTTCTCTATGCCAATCCAGCCTGGAAGCGTTGCTTTGGATTGGAGCAGACGGCGCTACTCAATCTTCGTTCTTTTGAAGAATTGTTTTCAGAGGGCGTCCGCAGTCAGGTGGCCGGTCTTTTCCGCCGCGCGCTCGATGGCGAATTGGTTGATCGCATTCCCCTGCGGCAAAACACGCCGGATGGGCGCGTGCTCGAACTTGAATTGAGCCTGAGCCGCCGGCAGAAAACCGGAGTTCCGCTGGCGGTGCGCTGCCTTATGCGCGATGTGACGCAACAGAAGCAGCGTGAAAATCGTCTTGCGCTGCAGCTGGCGGTGAGTCAGATTGTCGGGGACAACACCGCGAGCGAATCCGAAGGCATGCGCATTCTTGAGGCTTTGTGCCTCTCTCAAGGATGGGATGTGGCCATCGAATGGGTGGTCGCTGCAGAACAGAAGCATCTCGAGTTTGGTACCGCCTGGGGAGCGCCGGGCCGCGAAGCGGAGGCGCTGATTCAGGGCAGCATGGGCCTCGCGCTGGCCGGCACGAGCGAGTTGCCAGAGCGCGCCTGGAAAGAGGGGCGGGCTGTATGGATCGCGGACCTCTCTGACGCGCCCGCCACTGCCCGCGTAACGGCGGTGATCAAGCAGGAAATGATGTCGGGCTGGGCCGTGCCCGTGCGCGCTGGCAGCAAGTTGATGGCCGTCCTCGAGTTTTATTGCCGCTTCCACTTGCGCGAAGATCGCGAAGCCATGGCCGCGATCGAAACCGCAGCAGCCTCGCTGGGCCAACTGCTGGCCCGCACGCAGGAACGTGGACGCACGGAGGAACTGAGCCGGCAGCAGGAGGTTCTTCTCGATGCCGTGGCTGAGGGAATTTGCGGGCTCGATCGCCAGGGGAAAGTCACCTTTGCCAATCCCGCGGCGGCGCGCCTGTTGGGCGCACCCGTCGATGCGCTGATCGACAATCCGGTGCATGAACTGTTGCATGGAGCGGCCGCAGAGAATCAAGCATGCGGCAAAGATTGCCCGCTGCGCACCGCCGCGGCTCAAGCGGCCGGCGCCAGCGGCGAAGAAAACATCTTTCGTGCGGACGGCACTTTCTTCCCGGCCGAGTATTCGCTCACTCCGATCCGCGCTCAGGGCCGCGTCTCTGGTTCCGTGTTGAGTTTTCGCGATATCAGCCAGCGCTATGCTCTCGACCGCATGAAGGATGAATTTATCTCTACCGTGAGCCACGAGTTGCGCACACCACTCACCTCCATTCGCGGAGCGCTGGGTCTCCTCAGCTCCGGAATTCTCCCGGAGACCAACGAGAAAGCAACAAATCTGCTGCGCATTGCGCTCACCAACTCCGATCGGCTGGTCAGGCTCATCAACGACATTCTCGATTTGGAGCGGATACAGAGCGGACGTGAACCGCTCGGCTTCCGCGCGGTGCAATTGGCCGACATCGTCAAGCAGGCGATCGAAGATATGCAGCCGGTGGCCGATGCCGCGGGCGTCCAACTCATCCACGACTCCACCAAAGTTGAAATTTCCGCCGACTCCGACCGCCTGCTTCAGGTCGTGACCAATCTGCTCTCCAACGCCGTCAAGTTTTCTCCGCCCAATTCACCGGTAAGCGTGATGCTGCGCCCCGGAGTTACCGGCGTCATTATTTCCGTCATCGATCACGGGCGCGGAATTCCCGCAGACAAGCTCGAGACCATCTTCGGCCGCTTCCAGCAGGTTGATGCCTCAGATTCGCGCCAGAAGGGCGGAACGGGGCTGGGCCTGGCGATCTGCCGCACCATCGTGATGCAGCACTCGGGTCGCATCTGGGCTGAGAGGAATCCAGTCCGCGGATCGACGTTCCGCATCTTTCTTCCCTACCATCCTGCTCCGGCGGTTGCTCCGGGCAGCGGTTTGGAACCGGAGCTTGGTCACGGCACTGTGGTCCTCGCCGATGCCAATCCTGAATCGCGCCCCAGAATCGCAGCGCAGCTGGCGCGGCACGGCTATTCCGTGGTGCAGGCCGCCACCGTGGAACAAACATTGTCCGCAGCGCGGCAGGATCCCCAGGCCATCCTTCTGGACACTTCACTCGACGGCATGAACGGGTGGGAGATTCTTCCCCTCCTGCGCCGCATGGATGCTTCTTCTCGCACTCCGGTGGTGTTGCTGAGCGTCGAAGATCGCGGAAGCCCCAACCAGCTTCCAACGGGCGTCGATGGCTGGGTTTCCAAGCCCCTCAATGAAGAAGGGCTGCTCACTGAACTTGCGCGCGTCCTTTGCGGTACCGGTGAAAAGGCGCGCATCCTCATCGTCGAGGATGATCGCGACCTCGCCAATATCATCAGCGAGGTCTTCGCTCGCGACAGCATCGTTGTCGAAACGGCGCACTCTCTCAAAGAGACGATCAAGGCCTGCTCCACTTTTAAGCCGCACCTTTTGCTCCTCGATATCGGCCTGCCGGACGGCGATGGCTTCAATGTGGCCGACTGGTTGCGCCAGCACAAAAACCTTGCTCAACTTCCGCTGGTTGTCTACTCTGGCCGTGATCTCTCGCCGGAAGAACGAAGCCAATTGACTCTCGGCCCAACATATTTCCTCGCCAAAACGCGCGTGCAGCCGCAGCAACTGGAGGCTCTGGTTCTCACCATGCTGCGTTCTTCCCGAGCGAATGAAGAAATACCTCTGACGGAATCGACTTTTCCCGATGCATAACTAAACTGAAAGATGGATCCCATCTACAGCCACGCAATGCTGCGTAAGAATTGAATGAGAGGAAGTTCCCCGTGGGTCGCAAGATTCTGATCATCGATGACGAAGACGATATCCGTGAAGTTGCCTCGCTGAGCCTTGAAACTGTGGCGGGTTGGGAAGTGATCAAAGCCAGCTCAGGAGCGCAAGGCGTAGCTCGTGCAGCCGAGCAGCATCCCGATGCGATTCTGCTGGATGTGATGATGCCGGGAATGGATGGCCCCGCGACCTTTCGAGAATTGCGCAAGAATCCTGCCACCGCCGCGATCCCTGTGCTGCTGCTCACCGCAAAGGTCCAGGGCACGGACCAGCGGCGCTTCGCCGATCTCGGCGTCGAGGCGGTGCTCTTCAAACCCTTCGATCCCCTCTCTCTCTCGACGCAGATTTCGCGTGCGCTGGGATGGAAGTAATCGCGATTCACGATGGGAAACCAGGACCAATTCGCACTTCCCGCCAATGCAACAATCGTCAGGGCCCTCGACACCATGTGGACACGACACCGGTCGCAGATTCTCGAGCGCGTCGCCGTCCTTGAAGCCGCGGCATCTGCCGTGACTGCAAACAAACTCAGCACCTCGGACCGCGAAGCCGCCCACTCCGCCGCTCACAAGCTCGCCGGGACATTGGGAATGTTCAATCTTGCGCGTGGCACCGACCTGGCGCGCGAACTTGAGCTGGAGTACTCACATCAGGCCGCGCCGCCTCCTACTTCCGGCCCGCGATTTGCCTCCATGGCGGCGGAGCTGCGCACGATGATCGAAAACCGCAAGTCGAGTAGCTGACACCTAAAGAATTACACTCTTCTTCAGTGACTCCGCACGACCCATTCGAATCTGATCACGACGAGATCTCCCAACTGGGCCTCGATTTCGAGGAGCCGCGCCTATCGCGCCGCGTCTGGCCGGTGCGCGAACTCGTGACACGGGTTCGCGAACTAGTCGAGCAGGAATATGGCGACATTTGGGTCGAGGGCGAGATCTCGAACTACCGTCCCGCCCCTTCCGGCCACGTTTACTTCACACTGAAGGACGCCGAAGCCCAGTTGCCCATCGTTCTCTTCCGCCGCCAGGCAATGCTGCTCCGTTTCCGCCCGGAAGATGGTTTGCACGTGCTGGTGCGCGGCCGTGTCAGCGTCTACGAACAACGCGGCCAGATGCAGCTCGTCGCCGAAACAATGGAGCCGGTCCGCGCCGGCTCGCTCCAGCTTGCATTTGAGCAATTGAAGGAGCGGCTTAAAGCCGAGGGGCTTTTCGATCCCGAGCGCAAGAAGCCGCTGCCCATGTATCCGCGCACCGTCGGCATCGTCACTTCACCAACGGGCGCTGTGATTCGCGACTTCTTGAATATCGTCAATCGCCGCCATTCCGGCTTGAACGTTCTGCTCTTTCCGGTCTCCGTACAGGGCGAGTCCGCGCCGGCTGAGATTGAATCCGCGCTTGCCGAATTGAATGCGACGAATCTCGTCGACCTCATCGTTATTGCGCGCGGCGGCGGCTCGCTTGAGGATCTCGCCGCATTCAACAGTGAGCAGGTCGCGCGGGCGATTGCATTGAGCAGGCTTCCCGTGGTTTCCGCGGTGGGCCATGAGACCGACTTCACCATTGCGGACTTTGTCGCCGACCTGCGCGCGCCCACGCCGTCCGCTGCAGCCGAGCTCATTACCGAGGCCCAGCACAAGATCGCCGAACATCTCGCCGCACAATCGCACCGCTTGGAACGCGCCGTGCGATTCCAGCTTTTGCAGGCTCGTCAACGGCTCGCGCATCTGCCTCTTGGCCGCGTCGAATCCCGCGTGACTTCCCTGCTCTATCGTTTGGGCCAGCGGTTCGACGACGCGCTGCAGCGGCTCGACGCCACGGTTCAACAACAACTCCGCCTGCGCCAGAATCGAATCGCTGCGCTTGCCGCCGCTGTGCTCCATCACGACCCACGCCGGAGACTCGCTCATGCGCGCGAGCATCTGGCCGATTTCCGCGCCCGGCTTGACCGCTCGATGGAGCGGCTGATTGAGTCATCTTCCTCACGACTGGGCTCGCTCGACGCGCGCCTTCATTCGCTCTCGCCACTGGCTGTTCTCGACCGCGGCTATGCGCTCGTTCTCTCGTCCGACGGCGTGCTCATCCGCTCCACTGCGCTGATCGGCCCCGGCGACAAACTCACCACGCGCCTCGCCGGTGGATCATTTGCAAGCCGCGTCGAGTCGGTTTCGTCCGGCGAAAGCGGTACACCCGGCGCTCCCAAACCCCGCACCAAGAGCAAGAGATCAAAAAAATGACCCCCAACGGAGCACGCAAGCTTTTCGGCACGGACGGCATTCGCGCCGTTGCGGGCGAATTCCCGCTCGACCCAGCGACAATTTACTGCGTCGGCCTCGCGATTGGGCATACGTTGCGCAGGAGTTCATCGCAGCCGAAAGTGATTCTAGGCCGCGACACGCGCGAGTCAGGTCCATGGATCGCCGCAACGCTCGCCGAGGGCCTCCGCAAAGCGGGCACGATCGCGGAAAGCGCCGGTGTCGTCACGACACCCGCGGTTGCATTTCTCGCGCGGACGCATGGCTTCCAGGCTGGCGTCGTCATCTCTGCGTCGCACAATCCATGGGCCGACAACGGCATCAAGCTCTTCGGAGGCGATGGATTCAAGTTTCCCGACTCGGTCGAGCTCGCCATGGAAGAGGAGATTCTGCACCACGCCGCACAAGTTGAGATCACCGACCCGGACCTGTTTCCGCGCATCAACGACAATCCCGCCTTCCAGGCCGACTACATTCAGTTCCTCATTGATTGCGTGCCGGGCCTCTCGCTTTCTGGCCTGAAGATTGTCGCCGATTGCGCCAACGGCGCTGCTGCGGCCATTGCACCCGTATTGTTGGGGAGGCTGAACGGCGGCCAAATCGCGGGCCTCACGCTGCTCAACATCGCGCCCGATGGCCGCAACATCAACGCCGACTGCGGCGCACTGCATCCTGCTTTTGTCGCGCGCGAAGTAAAGAAACGCGGTGCCGATGTTGGCCTCACTTTCGATGGCGATGCGGATCGCTGCATGCTGGCAGATGCTCGTGGCAACGTCATCAATGGTGACGCCATCCTGTTGATGGCTGCGCGCGACCTCAAAGCTCGCGGGTTGCTGACCGGCGATGTCGTCGTGGCTACCACCATGTCGAACATGGGCCTGGAGGCCGCGCTCAAACGCAGCGGTATTCGCATGCTCCGCGCGCCGGTAGGCGATCGCTACGTCCTCGAGATGATGCAGAAAGAAAATGCGGCGCTCGGCGGCGAGCAATCGGGCCACATTCTTTTTCCGCACCTTGCTACCACGGGCGATGGCCTGCTCACTGCGCTCGTCGTGCTCGATCTCGTTGCGCGCACCGGCAAGTCCATCACTGAGCTGACTGCGGACCTGAAAGTCTTTCCGCAGGTGATCGTCAACGTGAGAGTGCGCGAGAAGAAGCCTCTCCATTCGATTCCGTCGGTTGCCGCCGCAATTCTTGCCGCCGAAAATGAGCTCAAAGATTCGGGCCGCGTGGTGATCCGTTACTCGGGAACCGAGCCGCTGGCGCGAGTCATGATCGAAGCGGAGAACGAAGAAGCAATGCACCATCACGCGGACAGCATTGCAGCGGCGATCCGACACGAACTTGGCGTGTAGTTCGCCCCCCCTCACCTACGCCCGGACAAGAGCGCAAGGAGCGATTTGGGGCGAGAAAAGGCCCATTCGGCCACGAAAATCGGCAAAATTTGACGACGGTTTTTCGATAAATGTATTGATTACAAATGAGTTAAGTGGAATTTTATGCCTCGAAAGCCCCAAAAAATATTTTGATTGAATTCCCCTCCTGTCTTGAGGTCCAAGATCGTCATTTCCGATCCCCTTTTCGGTGTCGCAGGCTGGCCGCGCTGCGCGCCGCGTTGGCGCGTTGACCGTGTCGTTAGCCGAGCTTGAATGAGCAGGTTGACGAGCTGGCTCCATATAAGACCAAGTGTAGTCATTTCGAAGATTTAACCGGCAAACTTCAAGAGAAAAATTTGCTTTGCGAAATGAGCGACATAGGGTCATTTCCGGCGATGGCTGCTCTTGACATGGGTCAGCGGAGATCATTCCCGATCGCTGGCGACGTGACCCTAATCACATCCGCGAGACATGCCACGAACCTAGGCTCTGAGATAGAGGCATGGGTTGGACATGGGCTCTCAGACTTCTACTCT
>CAZVYV010000015.1:0-21891 GCA_964630985.1 uncultured Occallatibacter sp. | reverse complement strand
CCACTTAGTTTCGATCCCTCTCTATCGGGTCTTCCTGTTCTCTGTTCTCTGTTCTTTGTTCTCTGTTCTTTGCTTCACTCTACGTTCTGAACCTGCTCCCGTGCCTTTTCGATCTCCGATTTCATCGCCAATCCTAATTCGGTGATGCGCGTTCCCTTCCCGCTTATGCCTGCCGTTTTGGAGAGAAGAGTATTTGCCTCGCGGTTCATCTCCTGCAGCAGAAAGTCAAGCTTCTTTCCCGCTTCGCCTCCCGTGCTCAGCAGTTCGCGGAAATGCTCGATGTGCGTCGTCATGCGCGCCAGCTCCTCGCTGACGTCGCTGCGTTCCACGAGGACTGCGACTTCCTCCAACACTCGTTGCTGGTTGAACTCCGGCCCAACGGCTGCAGTTAGCCTTTGCGTAAGCCGCTCATGGCTCCGCTGCTCAATCTCCGGCCGAAGCTCCGCAATGCTGGCAGTCGCGACAGCAAGCCGGTCGAGCGTGCCGCGCAGAATCGCCTCCAGCGCTTCGCCCTCACGCGCGCGCATGGCCTTCAATTGCTCCAGTAGTGGAACGGTCTGCTCCAGCACGCTGGCGGCCAGCGCACTCAAGTCGGTATTGTTGCGATCTTCAGTCTGCAGCGCTCCGGGCAGGCGCAACGCTGCGTTCAGGTCCGGCTCGCCTTTCAAGCCGTGCTCGCGGCGTGCGGCGTCGAAAGCCGTGAGATAACCGGCGATCAGTTCGCGATTGTATCCCGCTTTGGCCTGCGCGGCGCGATCAACAGACAGAGTCAAATCAACATGACCGCGAATAAGGTTCTCCTTCAGCACGCGGCGCAAATCCATTTCCACGGCGTCGAGGCCGCTTGGCAGGCGGAATTGCAGATCGAGAAAGCGATGATTCACGCTTTTCGCGGTAAGCGTGTAGCTCAGCTGCTCCTCGCCGCCAAGAGACGCACGCGCCTGCACACGCGCAAATCCAGTCATCGATGCAATCGCCATGCTTACTCCTTTGCGCCTGTGGCCATCGCGGCCCTCTCATCGAACGGCAGATACATCTTGTTAGGATCGGGAGTCTGCGTTACGGGCAGGTCCAACGTCTCGGGCAGATCAATGAATTGCAATTGATAGAGCTTTTGATAAGTGGGCGATGTGTTGAGCAACTCATCGTGAGATCCGATTGCGGTGATGCGGCCGCATTCAAGCACGGCAATGCGATTGGCACGGCGAATGGTGGAAAGACGATGCGCAATAACCACCACGGTGCGGTTCTGCATCAGGTTGGCCAGCGCCGTCTGTACCAGGGATTCGCTTTCGGAGTCGAGCGCCGAAGTGGCTTCATCGAGGATGAGAATGGGCGCGTCCTTGAAGATGGCGCGCGCAATGGCCAGGCGCTGGCGTTCTCCGCCGGAGAGCCGGAAGCCCTTTTCCCCGATCATCGTCTGGTAACCCTGCGGCATGTTCAGAATGAAGTCGTGCGCCAGTGCATTGCGCGCGGCTTGCTCCACCAGGGAGCGCTTCGCGTCAGGCTGCCCATATGCAATGTTGTTGTGCACCGTGTCGTTAAAAAGTATTGTCTCCTGCGTTACCTGGGCCACCTGGCGGCGCAGCGAAGCCAGCGTAAGATCGCGCAAATCCCGGCCGTCAATGAGAATGCGGCCTGAGGTCACATCGAAGAACCGCGGAATCAAATTCACCAGCGTGGACTTGCCGGCGCCGCTCGGGCCAACAATGGCAAGCACCTCACCGGCGTTCACCTCCAGGTCGACTTCGTGAAGAATCTCCTGCTCGCCCTCGTCGGTCGAGTACGAGAATCCCACGTTTTCGAGTTTGATGGCTTGGCGAAAGCGCGTGAACGTGGTGGCGCGCGAGCGTTCTCTCACATCGTCCACGGTATCGAAGAAGGCAAAGATCGATGCTGATGCACCCATCGCCTGCTGGAAGCTGTTGTAGAAGAAGGCAAAACGTCGCAGCGGATCGTAGAGCTTAAAAAGCAGAAAAATGAATGCGCCAAAAACGCCGATCGTCATGTAGCCGCTTATGATCGCGCTGCGGCCGATCCACAACAGCAACGCCATGGCAATTGCACCCACCGTATCCATTAGCGGTGAGCTGATCGACTGAATGCGCACGCTGCGCAGGTTGGCGCGGAAGAGACGCTTTGCCGCACTCTTGAAGCGCAGAACCTCCCACAGCTCGGTGTTAAAGGACTTCACGATGCGGTTGCCCGTCACCGTCTCGTGCAGGATGTTCTGCACTTCAGCCAGCTTGTCCTGACCCGTCCGGGTCCGCGTGCGCACTTCGCCGCCTATCTTGCGCGCTGAGGTGATCACCACGGGAATAAAGAGAACCAGTGCCCAACTCAGATATCCACCCATCCCGATGATGAGCACAATGGCGACCACAAATGTGAAAAACTGCTGCAGGAAATCGCCCAGCACCGAGCTCAACGAAGTTTGCACGCGGTCGACATCGTTGATGAGCGTGGAAAGGATGGTGCCGGTGGGATGCTTGTGGAAGAAACTCGAAGAGCGGCGCAGCGTGGTTTCGTAGAGATGATTGCGCAGATCGGTAATGGTGCCGAAGCCGGCGTAATTGACCAGGTAGTTTCCAAGATAGTCGCAAAGGCCCTTGAGGACGGTTGCGATCACGAGCGCAAATGCCACCACGACCCACGCGTTGTGCATATGCAGGAAGTGCGGGATCAGCCTTCTCAAGTCAAAATGCCAAGGTGTTTTCGGAAGGCCCAGCATGATCGGGCCCTCGGGCGCGCTCGGCGTCAGCACACGATCAAAGATCGGCTGAAGCAGCAGGATGCGAAAAGCATCCAATCCGCCCACAAGCGCAGACAGAATCACTCCCGGCAGCCACTCCAGCGTGTACGGCAGCCCATAGCGCAGCAGGCGCAGAAAATTCCTCATGCGCCTCGGCCTGCCCTGCGCCCATTGCGCCCGATCCCCGGCTGAAACTGGGTGAGGAAGTCCATCCCCGTATTGTATCCGCGCTGGACCCCATGCGGGGCTGGTCCGCACAACCCCTTTGACACCGCTCGCAACTCGTATGTTGAGGGGAGCGCCGGCAGGAGTGAATCAATACGCCTTCAGGCTCACGATGGCCTTAAGGATGGTCTCGGGTTGCGGCAGAATCGCGTCTTCCAGCTTCGGCTGGTAAGCGACAAATGTGTCCATCGCACCAATTCGCCGGACCGGAGCGTCGAGATCGTCGAAAAGCTCATCGGCGATGCGCGAAGCAATCTCTGCACCGTAGCCCCAGCTCAGCATGTCTTCATGAGCGACGATCACGCGATTCGTCTTGCGCACACTCTCCGCAATGGCTTCCCAGTCGTAAGGGTTCAGCGTGCGCAGATCGAGAATCTCGGTTTCGATCCCGTGCTCGCGCTTCGCCTGCTGTGCAGCTTGCAGCGCGCGCGGGATCAGCGCGCCATATGTGACCAACGTGAGGTCGGTGCCGGGACGAACGATCTTGGCTTTTCCGAATGGAATCGCAAATTCCGGCCCTGGATACGGCGCGCGGCCATAGGGCTCGCGATAGAGACGCTTGTGCTCGAAGAACAGCACCGGATCGTCGCAACGAATGGCCGTGCGCAGCAGGCCGTTGGCGTCCAACGCATTCGAGGGAAATATAACACGCAGCCCCGGAGTGTGGGTAAAGAGGCTCTCGCCGGATTGCGAGTGGTAGATCGCTCCTCCGGTGAGATATCCGCCGATGGGAACGCGGATGACGACCGGCGCGGCCCACATTCCATTTGATCGCCAGCGCATCACAGACAACTCATTGCGAATCTGATGCATGGCTGGCCAAATGTAATCAAAGAATTGAATTTCTACTACCGGCTTCATGCCACGCAGAGCGTAACCGATCGCGCGGCCAACGATATTCGCCTCAGCCAACGGCGAATTGAAGACGCGGTCCGATCCAAACTCGGTTTGCAAGCCAGCGGTAAGCTTGAAGACTCCGCCTTTGCCCTTACCCTGAGAGAGCGCTTCGGCGCGGCTGGCGTCGGCCACGTCTTCGCCATAGACGACGATGCGCGGATCGCGCCGCATCTCGTCGCGCAAGCAAACATTGATCAGCTCGGCCATCGAGCGTGGGCCTGCACCTTTTTGTCCGGCATCCGCAGCGGCGCCGTCCGGCGTTGCCGCGGCTGCCGATCGCTCAGTGGCAAAAGACGCACTCGTGGGATCGAGATCTTCGGAGTAAACGTGTGTGGCAATATCCTCGACCGCCGGCAGGGGCGCCTCCAGTGCGCGCTCCGCAGCCTCGGCTGCTTCGCGCTCAAGACTGCCTTCCAGCACGTCGATCTCCGCGACCGTCAGAATCCCTTCGCCGATCAGTCGGGCGCGGAAACGCGCGATGGGATCGCGTAGCAGATCGGCCTCCCGTTCGGCGGCCGAACGGTAGTTCTTGTCGTCGTCGGAGAGCGAGTGGGAATACAGCCGCACGACATGGCCGTGAACGAACGCTGGGCCGCTTCCCGCGCGACAGTGCTCTGCCGCCGCTTGAAAAGCGCGCATACTGACGATTGGATCGTTCCCATCAATCTCGGCGAAGTAGAAGTTGGGAAAGTTCGCCACCAGGCGCGAAATGTTTCCACCCGGCGTATTTACTTCGACCGGAACGCTGATGGCGTAGCCGTTGTCCTCTACGCAAAAGATCACCGGCAACTTCTGGTTCGATGCGGTGCTGATCGCCTCCCAGAACTCGCCCTGCGAAGTTGAGCCTTCGCCCACGCAGGTGAGCACGACCTCATCACCATGGAAGTCCACATCGTGAAAGGCGCGGTAGTCGCCCTGGGCTTTGGCGGCCATCGCGGGATGCTTGCTGAATGCCCGCCCCGCTTCGGCACAGCCGACCGCTTGCAGCAGTTGCGTAGCAGTCGAAGACGAGGTGCTGACGATATGCAGCGCACGGCTGCTCCAGTGCCTGGGCATTTGCCTGCCGCCGCTTGCCGGATCTGTAGCAGCACCCACGGCTTGCAGCATCATGTCGTAGGGCGTCACGCCTAGCCCCAGGGCTAAAGCACCGTCGCGATAGTAAGGAAAGAACCAGTCGTAACCCGAACGCAAGCCCAGAGCGGCCCCCACTTGCAGTGCCTCGTGGCCCGCTGAGGAAATCTGGAAGAAGCTCTTCTGTTGATGTTTGAGGAGGATTTCGCGGTCATCTACCGCACGGGAGAGAAACATCAGCCGGTAGATTTCAATCATTTGTTGCGCGGTCAGCTCGTTCTGAGCCGGATCTGTTCCGGACGCGCGTGCGCTGGAAATTGCCACTTCCATTCCGGTCGACCCCCACCAGCTTTCCGGATATTCCCTTGCTTGATTGTAACAATCGGGAAGGCCATTCGCTCAATGGTTCTTGCCGGCGACAAACTTGCAGTGGCCGCATCGTCCATCAGTGAGGCGGGTAACCCTGCGGCATTTGTCCGATCGACGGACCTGGAGCGCCCACGCCCTCGCTCATCGCTTCCTTTACACTTCGAGCCAGCTTCTCGATCTGCGCGACCTTGCGAAGCTGATCTGGATTCAATGAATTGTCGGCATTTACAGCGACCCCATCACTCAATTCCTTCGCCAGCTTGAGCAGCTTGTTGGTATCGGAAATCATCTGCTTATACCGTTCAGTGTTCAGCGCGTTCAGTCGCCGCTCCATTTCGGTGGGATCAATTTGATTCGCCGAATCCGGGTCCGTTGGCATCGGAGGCGGCCGATTGATGATGTCTCTCGGCGGTCCCTGGGACAAACCTGCGGGAACAGCGGCCAGCGCGAGAAGACTCCCCAGCGCCAGACTCCAAGCCAGAGCCCGCGCTCCCCTTCCCAACCAAATCCTCGCAATTGCCGATTTCACTTCACTCATGTTGTACCGCATTGTCTTCATCGGGTAACCCTCACAGAGCGTCCCTTTCAGTTTTTGCCGGTGTTGGTTCGAACCTTATGCGCTAATTGCTCGATCTCTCCCGCCTTGCGAACCACGGGCACCGATAGCTGGTCCTTTCTGGACTTGTCTACTTCCGCCTTCAGCTCCGTCGCCATCTTCAGAATATCGGCACACTGCTTGGCGACCTCGGTCTCGTCGGTTTGCGCGACCGGCGCCACAGGTTGCGCGGTCGGCGCGGTCGTTCCAGGAGACGGCGGTGACGACGAGGCGTTTGCCCCCGGGGGATTGATCGCTGGAAGCGGAAACGACTGCTGCGCATGGGTCCGAATCAGACCCACACACGCCGCAACACCCAACCCCGCAACGCATCCAACAGAAAGGAGCCGGCGTGCCACGCGTATGACCGGGCGGCTCTGGCTCTTTGATTCGCTATAAGTTGCTTTCATGAACATACCGTCCGCGAGGAAGAAATTCGAAAGAGCTTGGCCGTGGTTCCGGCCATTCCTGCGCACAGTTTAGTCTAGAAAGTGGAGTTTTGGCATGTCTGTTTCTTCGTCTATATCAGGATTCATTCTCATAGCGCGCTGGGGCTGGTTCCAGCAAGGCCGGTTCCTTGGCCGGGTCCTTGATGAGTGGATCAATGACAGCCAGGAATTCATCCACACTAAGCTGCCGCGCCTGATTGTCATCGCGATCATCGCCTTTATTCTCAGCCGCTTACTCAGTCTCGCCACCTCTCGCATGATCGGCGTCGCCGAGAGGCGCGGAGGCCGCCGCTCCGAGGTCAGGACCATGGCCGGAGTCATCCGCGCTACAGGACTGGCCATTATCGGCCTCATCGCCATGCTTCAGGCCCTGGACTCGATGGGTTTCAATCTCGCTCCGCTTCTGGCTTCGGCCGGGGTCGCAGGAATCGCGATTGGGCTCGCGGCACAAAACATCGTGAAAGACATGTTCAACGGGATGCTGTTTTTGGTTGAGGATCAGTTCAACGTGGGCGACACGGTTCGGCTGGCAGGCCTCTCCGGCACCGTCGAATCGATGACCCTGCGCAAGACTACGGTCCGCGACGGCGATGGAACTCTGTACGTAATTCCTAATTCTCAAATCACGACTGTCGCCAACCTGAGCGCTGACTTCTCGGTGGGCACGGTGAATGTAAGCGTTGACTTCTCCGTTAACCCCGACGAAGTAACAAAACTGCTCAAGCAGATCGCAATGGACGTCCGGAAGAGCGACGAATTCAAGAAGTTTTTTCTCGACGACCCGCAGGTTCTGGGCGTTGACTCGGTCAAAGGTTCACAGGTCATCATTCCCGTTGTGTTCAAGACCCTCCCGACCCAGCAATACGGCCCCATGCGCGAATTCCAGCGGCGCGTGCGGCTCGCTCTCGAAGAAAAGCACATGCTTCCCGGCGATCCGAATCGAGTATTCAACTCGCCCGGGGAATCGTCTGCGGTCCGCGCCAGATTCGAGGAAAAACAATCCGAGCCCGCGAAAGACCCAACGACGATCAAGCAGCCGGAGACGAATCCTTTCTCCGGCGAGTAGCGCGACGATTCTCATTTGTCCCGCCGCAATCGCTGAGTTGGACTGCGTATAATTCACCCGAAACTCCTTGAGCCCTAATCGCGTATTCTCATTCAACGCTGGAGGGTCCTTATGACGTCACGGAAGCGGACGGCCCGCATCGCCGGCCTGTGGTATCTGGGCTTCACCCTGGGACCCTTCTACCTTCTCTATGTTCCATCGCAGACGATCGTGCAGAACGACGCGGCCGCCACCGCAGCCCGTGTCCTCGGCCACGAGACGCTCTTCCGTTGGGGAATGTTTGCCGAGATGCTCGGCGTGGCGATCTTCGTTGGCCTGAGCTTGGCGCTCTATCGCCTCTTTGAGGACGTTGACCGCCACCGCGCGCGACAACTGGTGGCTTTGGTACTGGTTTCATCCGCCCTTAGTCTGGCCTCCCTGGTCTTCAGCGCGGCCGCGCTCCTGGTCTTTCGCGGCGGTGGCGCATTGGCTTCCTTCGACGATCACACGCGCCAAGCTATCGGCATGCTCCTCGTCAGCATGCATGGGCAGGCGGCCGGCATCAACCAGACGTTTTGGGGCCTGTGGCTGCTGCCATTTGGGTGGTTGGTGTTGCGCTCACGCTTCCTGCCGAGTTGGATTGGCTATTGGCTCTTGCTTGACGGTGTCGCCTGGGTTGTCGTCGGCATCACCTGGTTTCTCGCTCCCAGTTACTCCGCCGCCCTGTTCCGCTACCTCCAGCCGGTGTTTATGGCGGAGTTAGCCGCCATGCTCTGGCTGCTGATCGTGGGTGCTAAGGAGCAATCGCCCGTTGAGCCTGCGAATCCGTAGTCCTCGCGCGCCGGTCAACCGAGGAGGCTCGACGCGAAATCTACTGAGCGCCCAATCCGTCGTGCTGATGGTAGTTGGGGTAAGGCGGAATCGGTGGGTAGACGACAGGGTGTTCTTTGAGCTGCTGCATCACGATGTCAACGGCGCGCTCCAACTGCATGTCGTGGCCTTCGGCAACATCCTTCGGCAGCACGTCGACTTCCACGTCGGGAGGAACGCCGTGCCCTTCCACTTCCCACGAGCCGTGCAGGCCATAGATGGCGAAGCGCGGTGCGGTAACATGACCGCCGTCGATAAGCACGGGATAGCCGCCGATACCAACCAGGCCGCCCCAGGTCCGGGTGCCCACCAGTGTTCCCAGATGCTGATTGTGAAAATACCAGGGCATGGCGTCGCCGCCTGAGCCGGCTGACTGGTTGATGATCATGGCCTTGGGTCCAAAGATGGCGCCCTGAGGATCGTAGCCGACCGCGCCGTCGCGCTCGATGAGGCCTGAGAGCATGTTGCGGCCGAGAACATCGACGACGTAGTTGGCCAGCGCGCCGCCCTCGTTGTAGCGCTCGTCGAGCACCAGACCCTGTTTGCCAATCTGGGCATAGAAATAGCGGTTAAAGTTGTCGTAGCCTGCGCCGGCCGTGTTGGGCATGTAGACGTAGGCCACCTTGCCATCGGAGAGTTTATCCACCAGCCGGATGTTGTGGTTGATCCAGGCAAGGTTGCGCAGGCCGGCCTCGTCGGGAATCGGCACCACGGTTACGTCACGCGCATCGGAACCGTCGGCCTTGGCGCCAACGGTGATCACCGTCTGCTTGCCGGCCGCGCCGTCAAAGAAACTGTACAGATTGTCGTTAGCGTAAAGCGGACGTCCGTTGACGGCGACCAGATACTCACCTGCATGGACCTCGATTCCAGGCGAGGTGAGCGGCGCCTCAAGGCCGGGCGTCCAGTTCTGTCCGTTGTAGATGGTGGAGAACTTGTAGCGGTTGGTGTCAACGGCGTAATCGGCACCCAGCAAGCCGGTCCTGGGTCCATTGGGAGGAGGGCGTGGGCCACCGATGAACATGTGGCCGATCTCGATTTCGCCCAGCATCTCCTCACAGAGATAAGTGAACTCATCGCGCGAGGCAACGCCAGCCACATACGGCTGATACTTGGCTTCGATCTTCGTCAGATCGAGGCCCTGCAGGTGCGGATCGTAGAAGAAGTCGCGCTCAATGTGCCACGTCTCGCGATACATCTGGGCATATTCCGCGCGGGGATCGATGGTGGCGAACATTGCGTGGTTGTTCACAGGCTTGCCGCTCGATCCGCCGGGCTTGAGGTCGGGAGCAGTGATGGTGAACCACTGGCCCTGCTGGATGTAAACGAGCTTGTCGCCGTTGAAGGAGACCGCGAAGCCATCCAGATCGCTGAGCACTTCCTCGGTCTTCCGCGAATCATTTGTATAGCGCCACAAGCCGCGGATGTGCGGACCGCTTTCTTCCGAAGGATTGCCGACAGCGGGGCCTTCGGCAAGGTAGATGAAGCCGGTCTTGCCTACCCTGAGATCGACATAGTTCCGCGCCGGGATGGGCAGCGCCAGAATGCGATCGCCAATGCCGTCAAGATCGACGACCGTGGCGGCGGGTTTAGCGGCTTCTTTCTTCTGCGCGGCGTCGGCTGGCGCGGGCTGTTTTGAGTCCGGCGCAGACTGCTTCGAATCCTGATCCGATTTGCCTCCGGCCGCGGCCTTTTCATCGCCGGCCGGCTTTTCGTCGTTGGCGCCGGCGGCGTTTTCATCGCCGGTTTCAGGCGCGAGGGGCGATTTGCCGCTCTTGGCCAGAACCACCACGTAAACGCCGCTGGTTGTGCTTTGATCTTCCGCGGAAAGATCGGGCCCCGATGATGGACCGCTGTTGGTGGAGGCGGTGAAATAGACGTACTTGCCGTTGGGATCGAAGGCCGGGTGAGCGGCGTCGCTCATGCCGTCAGTAACCTGCGTGGATTTGTGCGTGTCGAGGGAATAGAGAAAGATCGCGTTGTACTGATTCTGAAGATCGCGCTTGTAGGCGATCCATTTTGCATCGGGCGACCAGCTGAGCTCATATTGTTGACCGAACCCGCCATAAAGGCCGGTGTCGATGAGGATGGGTTTGCCGCCGGAGGCAGCCACATACCAGATGTGCAGGTGCTTGTCGGAGTATGCGATGTACTTGGAGTCAGGCGACCAGTGGGGGGAGTAGAAGAACGAGGGATTTGGACCAAGATCGATGACCGTGGGCGGCTTCATGCCGTCCTGGTCGCGGATGAAGAGCTGGTATTCGCCTGAGGCGTCACTGAAATAGGCGATGGATTTGCCGTCCGGCGACCAGGCCGGGTCGCGCTCGGCCACTCCCGGAGTCGCGGTGAGGTTGCGCGTGTCGCCCTTGTCGGTAGGCACGGTGAAGATGTCGCCGTGAGCTTCAGCGACCAGGCGTACGCCGGTGGGCGAGATGTCGAGGTTCTGAAGCTCATCGGGGCGAATGTTTGCCAGATGCGCTGCAAGGCCTGGAAGGTCGCCCTCGATGGTGATGGGTACGGCGTGTTGCTGATGCGTGGCCAAATCATAGAGGTGCAGCGACCCGAATTGTTCATAGACCAGGGCGCCGGGGCCAGAAGCGACGGTTTTTAAATCGTAGCCAGTGTTGTCGACGACCTGAGAAACCTTCTTCGTATCCGCGTCGTAGCTGAAGAGAGAGTCAGGGCCGTTGCGATCGGAGAGGAAATAGACGGTACTGCCTTCCCAGACGGGGCTGGAGTCGTTGGAGTTGTCGCGCGGAACTTTAACCAGGTCGAGGGTCTTGAGATTCACCAGCCAGATGGGTGTGGTCTGGCCTCCGCGATAGTGCTTCCATGCCGCCTCCCACTGCAGAGTCGGCACGTAAGCGATCGTCTGACCGTCGGGAGAAATAGAGCCTTGGACGGCGCTCGGCAGCGGGAGCGCCGAGGGCGATCCATGGCCGTCGGCAGCCGTTTCGAAAAGCTCGAAGAAATCGGACCAGCTGGCACACATCGAATCGAAGAGCACATTCTTGCCGTCCGGGGTCCAGCCCACCGCGTAATTACCCGCCCCAAAGTGGCCGGAGTTGTCCCAGGTAAGGCGTCGCGGCACGCCGCCATCGGAACCGATGACGTAGACGTTGGTCAATCCATGTTCCAGCCTCGAGTAGGCAATTTGAGAGCCATCGGGCGAATAGTAGGGGCCTTCCACAACGTCATTCCGCGAGGTCAGGCGCTCAGCTACGCCGCCCGCGCGGGGCACGGTCCAGATATCGTCGGCGTACAGAAAGGCGATCTTCGTCTGGCTGAGCGAGGGATTGCGCAACAGCAATGGATCAGCGGCCCAGGCCCGGCTGCTGTTGAGGGTGAGAGCGAAGACAATGGCGGCACAGGCCAGGGCGGGAATCCGGCGCAGAAGATACTTGCCGAGCTGAGAATGCAATCTCAATGGCGTTACCTCAAATGGGATGTTGCGGGAACCGGCACGACGATCGGCCGAACTGTTCGGCGTCAGCGAAAACCTTCGCGTGCGAACAGGATAAACATATCATGCGAGCGGGGCCCCCTGTCCGTCATTTCTGCGCCGGCGGTCGGCCTGGATTTATTGGCACGATTTTTTCGGCGAATTCGTTGCCGAAGTGCCGCCATCAGGAGGCGTAGGATTTGGTTCCGGGCGAGATGTTACGCAACCGGCGTCAAAGCTCGTAACAGCGCTTCGGCGTCCGTCATCGGAGGCAGGCACGTCCGACCCCGGCAGACCAATGCCCATGCCCTCATCCCGGCCGGCGCCGGCACTTGCAACAGAGTCTCGGCCAGCGCTTCAGGGAGTTCTCCTGCAACCAGCTTCGAGGGCTCAATCAGCATCACTGTCTTGTTGACCGCGAAGCCTGCGACCGCTGTCGCCTCAAGTCGATCTGCTTCTGCCCCTGAGCCCACAATCACAACCTGAATCGGATCGAGCAGGAGTCTTTCCGCTGCGAGTCCGTAACTGCCCGCATAGAGACCGAAATGCTCCACAATTCCCGCGAAGTTGGCCAGTGTCCCCTCGGCGATTTTGCGATAATCCTCGCGCCCGTTGAGCGCCTCAAGGCGCAGCAACGCCGCTGCCGCAGTTGAATTGCCGGCAGGCGTGGGCGCATCCTGCAAGGGCTTGCGCCGCGCCGTCAGCGCTCCAAGTGGAATCTCCGCAGGCTCATCGTTGAGCGGCGTTGAGGTGTCGAAGAATCCGCCGGCAGATGCGTCGTGGAATTGTTCGATCATCGAGTCGGAGAGCTTCACCGCCGCGCGATAAAACTTCATATCACCGCTCGCGAGCCAACCGTCGATGCATGCATTCACGGTGAAGGCGTAATCGTCGAGCGTGCCCGGCGCGCTACCCCCCGGTGACAAGCCGTCCGGGTAGGCGATCACATGCCGCAGCGTCGTCTTTCCACCCCAGGCCTCGTCGAGCAGCCGGTTGAGCGTGAGAAGTGCGAACTCGCGCGCTTTTTCATTGCGCAGTACGCGAGCCGCCTCCAGGTACGCCGTCACGGCCATCGCATTCCAGCTTGTGTAGAGCGTGCGGTCGATATATGGCGCAGTCCGCTGTGCGCGTGCAGCCAGCAGTTTTTCGCGGGCTGAATCGCGAAGCCTGCGCAACGATTCTTCGCTCACGCCCGTTTGAGTTGCCATCTCGGCCAAAGTCTGGTTCACATGCAGCACGTTTTTTGCCGGGTCGTGATGCATGTCTCCCAGGTCGCCAATGTCCCAGTACTTCGCCGCAAATTCCAGCTCTTTCCCGCTGAGAACGGCGCGTGCCTCGTCCAGCGTCCAGGTAAAGTAATCGCCGTCGTCATCCAACCCCACGTCAGCATCTTGCGATCCATAAAAGCCGCCGCGCTCGCGGTCGGTCATCGTCGAATCGAGCCACGCAACAATCTCTCGCGCGATCAACAGAAAATCCTCGCGAACAAAACTTTGATAGCCGTGCACGTAGTTGCGCAGAAGCTCGGTGTTGTCGTAGATCATCTTTTCGAAATGCGGCACCACCCATCGCTCATCCACGCTGTAACGGTGGAAGCCGCCGGCGAGCTGATCGTAGACGCCGCCGCGCGCCATTTTTTCAAGTGTCGTCGTAAACGCCTCGCGCGCCCGCTCATTGCCACGATTGATCGCCACCTCAATCAGCAGGTCAAGCGCCGCCGGATGAGGAAACTTGGGCTGCGAGCCAAAGCCGCCGTTGCGCGGATCGAACTGGGCTGCGATTGCAGCGGCAATCTTGTCGACGAGAGCGAGACTCAGTTCACCGTTACGCCCCGAGAAGCTTTCGTTGTGTTCAATGGCGGCCATCACACTGCCCGCTGTCTCCAGCGCTTCATCGCGGCGTTCGCGCCACACCTGCGCCATCGCCAGCAAAACGCGTCCCATTCCCGGCCGTCCATAACGGTCGTCGCGCGGAATATACGTGCCGCCGAAATACGGCCGCCCATCGGGAGTCAGAAATGCCGTCAGTGGCCAGCCCCCTTGCCCGCTGATTGCCGAAACCGCTGCCTGATAGCGCGCATCCACATCCGGCCGCTCGTCGCGATCCACCTTCACGGCCACAAAAAGGTCATTGATCAGCGCGGCAATCTCCGCATCCTCGTACGATTCGCGGTCCATCACGTGGCACCAGTGACACCAAACAGCTCCGATGTCGAGAAGGATGGGCTTGTCTTCAGCCTGCGCTCGCGTAAACGCTGCCTCGCCCCACGCATGCCAACGCACGGGCTGATGCCGCGCCGATCGCAGATACGATGACGCCGCGTGTTCGAGTTGATTGCTGGTTTTCGTAGGCGCGCTTTCAGTCATGGACTGAGCATACAGGCCGCCCATACCGCGCATCTACGTTGAAGCGCTGCATCGCTTCAGCGACGATCGGTATCATATTGATAGGGAAACCTATGGCCACTCCGGCAGCCCACCCGGCCGAGCAGAGCGCGGCAAACACCAGCCCTCTCACCATTGGCGTGCTCGCCCTGCAGGGCGACTACGAGGCCCACGCCCGCGCCTTTAAAAGCTGCGGAGCGCGAACGGTGCTGGTGCGTAAAGCGGCGGAGTTGGCTGGTCTCGACGGTTTGGTCATCCCCGGCGGCGAGTCGACGACCATGCTCAAGTTCCTGGAGAAAAACGGATTCTTTGAGGAGCTGAGCAAATTCGCGTCGGAGAAGCCGGTTTTTGCAACCTGTGCCGGATGCATTCTCCTCGCGCGTGAGGTGCTGAAACCAAAACAACGCAGCCTCGGCGTCCTCGACGCCACTGTCGAGCGGAATGCTTACGGCCGACAGATCGACTCGACCATCCTTACTCTCCCGACGGAAATCCCCGGTACCCCTCTCGAGATGGTCTTCATCCGCTCGCCACGCATCACCCGCGTGGGCGATGGTGTCGAAGTCCTCGCCCGCCGCGACGCCTTTCCAACTTTCGTGCGTCAGGGTCATCTTCTCGCTTGCACATTTCATCCCGAGATGACAACCGATACGCGCGTGCAGAAGTTCTTCCTCGACATGGTTCGGGCGCACAAGAATTTGTAACCGATCAATGCATGCCGCCCCTCATCTCGCGCGGAACGTCGGCGAATGGTGCGACTTCCCGCGCCAGCCGCTCGAATTGAACTGTTCCTAAAAGCCTTCTCATCCAGACCTCCAATCGTGGGCACTTTGAATGCTTCCTTGCAACCACGAGGAGCAGTACGACACGTGTATTCCTATGATTCGCGGGACAATTCGGATCGCCTGGGATCTCCCATTTGCTTGCGCCGCGAAGAATCCACTTTTATCGGAATACATGTGCTCAGATTCAATTCGGGACATTCACTGCCCAGGGATAACGATTGCCTCCTCGGCTCTGTTTTTGATGCCGATAAGGTACACGGTTTCGTTGCTCAATGCCTCGCGAACCTTTCTTCCATGATCGATTTGATGGAAGACATGAGTGTGGCGTGCCAAGGGGACGGCGCCGAACCACTCGTGTTCCATGGAGAAGAAGCACATGCAAGATGACCAAGACGTAGTTCGTGAATTCCTAGTTGAAAGCCACGAGAATCTCTCGCGCCTGGATCAGGATCTGATTGAGTTGGAGAAGCGGCCGAAAGACGCTGCTCTCTTGGCAAGTATCTTCCGGACGATCCACACCATCAAAGGCACCTGTGGCTTCTTCGCATTCTCCACCCTCGAAAAGATCACCCATCAGGCTGAGACGTTGCTCAGCCAATTGCGCGACGGCAAGCGAGAACTGAATCCGGCCCTGGTATCCCTCATCCTGGAAACCGTGGACGCGACACGCAAGGTGCTGGCTTCGATTGAGGCAAGTGGAAAGGAAGGCCCGGACCTCTACGAAGACCTGACCGAACGCCTGCGAATCGAGGCGCGATGTCTCGAGGGGATCGGGAGCCAAGGCGCCCTTCGCCAATTGCCTGATACTGCCGCGGAACTTCCCAAGGGATTGAGCGTTGCGGATCACCCGGACGGCGCGAGAATCGAGGACGACAGCAGCAGGTCTTCCGCCGTAGTGGATGCGAATATCCGGGTGGGGGTCGTGCACCTGGACAAATTAATGGACCTGGTAGGCGAATTGGTCTTAACGCGCAACCAGATCCTGCAGTTCAACGCAGAGCGCGAGGATCCGGCTCTCAACGCGACCTCTCAGAGGCTGAACCTGATTACGACGGAGTTGCAGGAAGGCGTGATGAAGACGCGCATGCAACCCATCGGCATGGTCTGGAATAAGCTGCCGCGCGTGGTACGCGACATGGCCGTGGCTCTTGGCAAGCAGATCCGTCTGGAGATGGACGGCGCCGACACGGAACTGGACCGAACCATCATCGAAGCGATTAAAGACCCGCTTGTACACCTGGTCCGCAACTCGTGCGACCACGGAATCGAAACACCTGAGGCCCGAACCAGCGCAGGCAAATCGCCACAAGGAAGATTGACGCTGCGCGCCTATCACGAAGGCGGCCAGGTCAACATCGAAATCGGCGATGACGGAACCGGGATTGACGTCGTGCAGGTCAAGCAAAAGGCCATTGAGAAAGGCCTCTTGCGGCCCGAGCAGGCAGAGAAGTTGAGCGACCGCGAGGCTCTGAACCTGATTTTCCAGCCTGGTTTTTCGACGGCACAAACCGTGACCAAGGTGTCCGGGCGTGGCGTCGGTATGGACGTCGTTAAGTCCAACATCGAGAAGATCGGAGGAGTGGTCGATATCTTCAACCGACCGGGCGAGGGTTCCACGGTGAAGCTAAAGATTCCCCTCACTCTGGCCATTATTCCCGGCTTGGTCATTACCAGCGGAGGCGAGCGGTTTGTTATTCCCCAAGTCAGTTTGCTCGAGTTAATCCGCCTCGAGGGAGACTCCTCTGAGAGGCACATTGAGCTGGTCCACGGAACACCTGTGTATCGCCGGCGCGGGAGCCTTCTGCCCATCGCTTATCTGAATCGAGTCTTGGGACTCGAGTCGGCGGAGCAGGCCGAAGCCGTCAGCATCGTGGTTCTGCAGGCCGAAGATCGCCAGTTCGGGCTGGTCGTCGACGGCATTAACGATACACAAGAGATCGTGGTCAAGCCGCTCGGCAAGCAGTTGAAAGGGCTCACGGAATATGCCGGCGCGACGATCATGGGCGACGGCCGCGTGGCACTCATCCTGGACGTGCTCGGCATCGGCCAGCGCTCCGGCGTGCTGGCCGAGAGCCGCGAGCAGGCGCGCGCCGCAGCCGAAAAGAGCGCGCGTGCGGGCGTCGAACAACAACGCCTGCTTCTGTTTCGCGCCGGCTCCTTCGAGCGCCTCGCGGTGCCCCTCTCGCTCGTCGCCAGGCTCGAGGAGTTTCCTCGCAGCTCCATCGAATTCGCAGGCGGATGCCAGGTGGTGCAGTACCGTAACCGCATCCTCCCCCTGGTGCCCCTGCGCGATGTTCTGGAAACCGCGGCGCCTGACCATGAGGAGCAGACGGCAGATCCGGTGCAAGTGATCGTTTTCAACGACGGCGACCGCAGCGTTGGAATGGTGGTCGATCAGATTCTCGACGTCGTGGAAGAAACAGTCACGACACGTCAAAAATCGACTCGCAAAGGCCTGCTGGGGTCGGCAGTGGTAAGCAGGCGCGTCACGGATCTTCTCGATCTCAACGAGGTCATTCACGCGGCCAGCGAAAGCTGGTTCCACGGTGCGGGCGGTTCCGGATGCGACAAGACAGTCCTCGTCGCGGAGGGTTCGCCGTTCTCGCGCGGCTTGCTCTCAAGCGGACTGGAGATGGCGGGCTACCGGGTCAAAGAGGCTGCGAACTTCGATGAGGCCATTCGCGAATTAGACCAGCAGCCCACGGACGTCGTTGTGGCGGCGATGGACCTGCCGCCCAGTGGCGCCCCCGCCCTGCTTGTCGCGATGCACGCGAAGCCAGAGTGGGAGCGGATTCCGCTGCTGGGTTTGGCCGATTCAGCCGGCCAACTCCAGTCACCTGCGATTCGGACAGCTGGATTCGAAGACTGCCAGGCGAAGTTCGATGGCAACGCCATCCTAGAGTCAGTGGCCCGGCTGGCGTCGGCACAGTCATCTCCACAGACCGAGCCGATTTCCGTCGGAGAGGAGAAGTAAGTCATGCCAACCGATACCGCGATCTTGAAACCGGAATTCGCCCGGGCCAACGGACAACTTTCAACGTTTTTTGTGGCGGACCTGTTTTTCGGCGTGGATGTTCTCCGCGTGCAGGAGGTTTTGCGCTTCCAGCAGATGACCCATGTGCCTCAGGCTCCGGAGGTCATCGAGGGATTGATCAACCTGCGCGGGCAAATCGTCACCGCCATCGACTTGCGGCGGCGGCTCAAATTGCCGCCTCGAACCGGAGGACAGATGCCGACCAACATGGTGATCCGGACCGACGACGGCGCAGTGAGTTTGCTGGTCGACGAGATTGGAGACGTGCTGGACGTCGATGCCGCCACCTACGAGCGGCCGCCCGAGAACCTCGACCTCGCCGCTCGGGAGATTATTCGCGGCGTCTACAAGCTGAAGGACCGTCTGCTCCTGGTTCTCGATACGGAACGAACGGTGGACATCGTCGTTTCGAGAGTTGCGGTGTGCCCATGAGGACCTGAAGAACGCAGCAAGCAAATATTGGTGAACGGTACTCGACAAAGACACTAGAGGGATTGGGAGTGGCATTCACGTTCTTTTTTCGCGACCAACATGTCCTGGAGAAGGCCGTCGAACACTGCCTACCCAGCATTGCAGGCCGAAACCATCCCCGCGTATGGGATGCCGGCGCGGCCCTGGGCCAGGAGCCTTACACGCTGTCCATCCTGTTTGCCGAGCGCATGGGACACTTCGCCTTCAACAATCTCCGCATCGACGCCACGGACGTAGAGAACACGGGACACTTCGCCCGGATCATCGAGACGGCCCAGTACCCACACGATGAATTGTCGCGGCTGCCCGACGGCATCCTCGAAAAGTATTTCGAAAGAAACGGCGAACCGGGAATCTTTCGCGTGGTCGACAAGGTGCGGCAGCGAGTCTTCTTTCAATGCCACGATCTGCTTTCTTTCAAGGAAATCGGTTACGACTACTCGCTGGTCGTGTGCAAAAACGTTCTGCTCCACTTTCGCCCTCCGGAAAGAGTCGAAGTGTTGAAAATGTTTCATCGGTCGCTCTCGCCCGGCGGCTTCATGGTGACGGAGCAAACGCAGGAGATGCCGCCGGAACTGGCGACCCTGTTTGAGCGCGTGATCCCCGACGGACAACTGTTTCGCAAGGTGGAGGCCGGCTGATGCGCGTTGTGACTTTGGAAAACAGCGGCCGGATGTATACCTCCCAGGTTTACCTGGTCCTCGGCGACCGGAGCCAGTTGGAGGACGTGAACACTCTCGTCGATGTGGGCGCGGATCCGGCCATCCTTGCCAGCATTGAAAAGGCTCCTACCGGCGTCGGCAAGTGGGCCGTGGACCAGGTGGTTGTGACGCACAGCCATTCGGATCACTGCGCGCTCTTGCCAGAGATTCGAGAGGCATTCCACCCGCGGGTGCTGGCTTTCTCGCCGAGCCTCGCCGGCGTCGATGCCACATTGCGTGATGGGGACTCCATCCGCATGGGCGATCGGCTGTTCGAAGTGATCCATACCCCCGGTCATAGCAGCGACTCGATCTGCCTCTACAACGAAGCCGAAGGCGTTCTCTTCGCGGGCGACACGCCTCTGCTGATCACATCGCCCGCGGGAAGTTACGAGACCGGGTTTCAGGCGGCATTGGAGAAGCTGTGCGCCCGCGATGTGCAGCGGATCTACTTTGGGCACGGCCCTCCGCTCACCGAAGGTTGCAATGAGAGGCTGCGCGAATCGCTACGACTTGCCACTTCGTGCGCTCTGGCAATCGAAGGGCACGAGCCGATTACCAATCAACTGCCGGTGGCGGCGAGATAACGAACCAAGATCGCAAAGGAGCAAGGACAATGGAAAGCAAATCGAGTTTCAGCCGGGGAGATCGCCTCGGCCGCACTTCGTCCGCCGGCGCCGCAGTGTTGGAGCGCCCGGAGCGTGAACGACCCACAACCAAGAACGGAAACGGCACTCAACATGGCGCCCGCGACCAGGAACTGTTCGCCGACTACGCCGGGCAGGTTGCCGCTATTCGCAAATCGCAGGCGGTCATTGAGTTCGCCATGGACGGAACGATTCTTGATGCCAACGACAATCTCCTGAGAATTCTAGGCTGCACGCTCGATGAGATCAAAGGCCGGCACCACAGCATGTTTGTGGATGAGGCGTTGCGGCAAAGCAACGAATATCGCGAGTTCTGGGCGGCACTGAACCGCGGCGAGTATCAAACGTCGGAGTACAAACGCAACGGCAAGGGCGGCAAGGAGGTTTGGGTTGAGGCAACCTACAACCCGATTCTCGATCCCGATGGCAAGCCGCTCAAGGTGGTCAACTACTGCACCGATATCACCAAGCGGAAGTTGGCACTGAATGCCATGCTGGCCGACGTCACTCTCCTGACACAGGCCGCCGTTGAAGGCAAGCTGGCCACGCGCGCCGACGCCAGCATGCACCAGGGCGAATACCGCAAGGTCGTCGATGGCGTCAACGCCCTGCTGGATGCGGTCATCGGCCCTTTGAATGTATCTGCTGAGTACGTTGACCGAATCTCCAAGGGTGATATCCCACCCCGGATCACCGACAACTACAACGGCGATTTCAACGAGATCAAGAACAACCTGAACGTCTGCATTGATGCCATCGACCTGCTGGTCAGCGACGGCGTGGCCCTGGCCCAGGCTGCGCAGGAAGGCAAGTTGGCGACGCGCGCCGATGCCAGCAAGCACCAGGGCAACTTCCGCAAACTGATTGAGGGCTTCAACCTCACGCTGGACAACGTCATCAAGCCGCTGAACGTCTCCGCCGAGTATGTCGACCGGATCTCCAAAGGCGACATTCCGCCCCGCATTACCGACAACTACAACGGCGATTTCAACGAGATCAAGAACAACCTGAACGTCTGCATTGATGCCATCGACCTGCTGGTCAGCGACGGCGTGGCCCTGGCCCAGGCTGCGCAGGAAGGCAAGTTGGCGACGCGCGCCGATGCCAGCAAGCACCAGGGCAACTTCCGCAAACTGATTGAGGGCTTCAACCTCACGCTGGACAACGTCATCAAGCCGCTGAACGTCTCCGCCGAGTATGTCGACCGGATCTCCAAAGGCGACATTCCGCCCCGCATTACCGACAACTACAACGGCGATTTCAACGAGATCAAGAACAACCTGAACAATTGCATTGATAACATCAAGGCTTTGGTCACCGAGACCGGCGGCCTGATCAAGGCTTCGGCGGACGGTCAACTCACCACGCGCGCCGACGCCAGCAAGCACCAGGGCGATTACCGCAGGATCGTCGAGGGCGTCAACCAGATGCTCGACGAAATCCTGCTGCCCATCGGTGAAGGCAACCGCGTGCTCACTCTCATTCGCGGCGGCAACCTTCGCGAGCGGGTGGAAATCGAGTGCAAGGGCGATCACGCCAAAATGAAAGACTCCATCAACGGCGTGCATGCGTGGCTCACCGAACTGATTGCCTACATCACCAAAGTCGCGAACGGCGATATGTCGGCAACCATGGCCAAGGCCTCCGATATGGACCAGATTCACGAGTGGCTGGTCCTGCTGAAGACCAATATCGGCAGGCTCATTGACGACACCGACGCATTGGCGAAAGCCGCAGCCGAAGGCAAGCTCGGCACGCGCGCCGACACCGGCAAGCACAGCGGCGATTACCGCAAGATCGTCGAAGGCGTCAACAAGACACTCGAGATGGTGGTCGAGCCCTTGAAGATCACCGCACAGAACGCGACGGTGCTGGCGTCTTCGTCGGAGGAACTCACGGCCGTCAGCCAGCAGATGGCAGGCAACGCGGAAGAGACGGCTACGCAAGCCAACGTGGTTTCGGCGGCCAGCGAGGAAGTCTCCAAGAACGTCGCATCGGTGGCTTCAGCCGCCGAGGAAATGCAGGCCTCGATCCGCGAGATCTCCAAAAATGCCAATGAATCGGCGCGGGTGGCCAAGAATGCTGTCAACGTGGCGCACTCCACAAACGAGACTGTGAAAAAGCTAGGCGAATCCAGCCAGGAGATTGGCAACG